>NZ_JCBDGH010000071.1:0-19225 GCF_059833955.1 Vibrio sp. R15-SG3-ISO1A | reverse complement strand
AGATCCAAGAACTGTAGACCACGGTTGGTGTATTTCTTCGCAATCGAGATAACCAGACGTAAGTTCGCTTCCACCATCTCTTTCTTCGCACGGCGAGCTTTCGCTTCACCAATCGACATACGGCGGCTGATCTCTTTGATGTTTTGCACCGTCAAAGAGGTCTCTTCTTCAATCGCTTTTAGCTTCATGATCGAGCGGCGGATGTCGTCTTCGCTGCGACGAACTTTCTCTGCGTACGGCTTGTCAGAAGCAAGAATCTCATCAAGCCAAGCGTCGCTAGATTCATTGCCGGTAAAGAGCGTAATGAACGATTTCTTCGGCATTTTGCCGTATTCAACGGCCGCTTTCATGATCAGACGTTCTTGAGTACGAACGCGCTCCATCGAGGTGCGAAGTTCATCGACCAAGTAGTCAAACTGCTTCGGCGTCAGACGGAACTCTTTGAATACGTCGAGGACGAGTTCATGAGCGATTTGCGCTTTCGGACTCTCTTTGCCGTACTCGTTACAGGCGAGCTGGAAGTTCTGGAAGGTATTACGCAGCGACGTGAACTTCTCTAGTGCAAGTTCAGGGTCGATGCCAGTATCTTCTTCTGAGTCATCGTCATCTGAATCGTCCTCATCGTCATCCGCATCTTCTTCGTCTTCATCTTTCAAGTCAGACTCTGCGAGCTCAGAACCGATGTGCGTCGCCGTCGGTGCTGTGGTCTCTTCTGCGTCTGGATCAACAAAGCCAGTGATGAGATCGGTAAGACGAAGCTCTTCCGCTTGTACTTTATCGAACTGCTCAAGAATGTATGGGATAGTGCCTGGGTATTCGGCAACAGCGTGTTGAACTTGGTTTATACCGTCTTCAATACGCTTAGCGATGTCGATTTCGCCCTCTCGAGTCAGAAGTTCAACCGTACCCATTTCACGCATGTACATGCGAACTGGGTCAGTTGTGCGGCCAATTTCGTTCTCTACGCTAGAAAGCGCCGCTGCCGCAGCTTCTGCTGCGTCTTCATCGGTAATGGTGTCATCATCATTCAGTGCAAGATCATCGGCATCGGGCGCCGTTTCGACGACTCGAATGCCCATGTCGTTGATCATCTGAATGATATCTTCAACCTGCTCGGAATCGACGATTTCTGCTGGCAGGTGGTCGTTTACTTCTGCGTAGGTCAGATAGCCTTGTTCCTTGCCTTTAATGACAAGTTGTTTCAGCTGTGACTGCGGATTTTGATCCATAGACGGTATCCAACTTAGTATCTGGTGAAGGAATTAGTATGCGAGTTGCAAACCACACATAATAACAAATTAATTGATTGCTGACTAATTAAACAGGGTTACGCTTTCAAATCTAGCATCAACGCTAGCAGCTCCCTTCTTTCTTCGGCTGATAAACCGACACTTCTTTCTTTGGCCTGCAGGTTTTCAATTTGTTTTTCGACGCACTGGGCCAGTATTCTGTCCAATGAGTCAAAAAATATATCTTGCTCGTTATCTTCATCGAGCGGGATTTCCCAGCTCGCTAAACGAGACAGTAGCGCTTCATGGCTCGTATTTCGCCAGGTCTCTAGCAACTGGCCTGTGTTGATATTGGGGTGCTGATGACAATATTCAAGCACCTGGGCAAATAAACTTAAACCGGGTACGGGTAACTCTCGGACGCTCGATAAATCCGGTACCATTTGAGCATAGCTCGGATTTTGGATAAGCAAAGCGATCACCTCACGCATGGGTGTGCGTTTGATCTCTTTGTGTGGCTGAGGTCGAGTTTCGCTTTGCTTTTTGCGCGGCTGTCTAAGCTGATTATCGAATCCGGTTCGCTCATCGAGCAATTTTTCTAGCAGTTCTTGAAAATACGGGTCTGGAATCTTATCGATCAGGCTACTGGCGTGTGCGCGCAGTGCCGACTTGCCCTCGTTTGAACCTAAATTGAGATTGTGAATCTCAATCAGATTATCAAATAAGTAACTGGAGAGCGGCGTGGCCTGCTCCATTTGTTGCTCAAACGCCTCTTTACCGTATTTACGTACGTAACTGTCTGGATCTTCTCCGTCCGGCAGGAAGAGAAACTTCAGTGTGTTGCCTGTTTTTAGGTACTGAAGGGCATTCTCTAGAGCGCGCCATGCGGCTTCTTTACCCGCTCGGTCACCGTCATAACAACAGACCACGGTATGGGTTTGTCGAAACAAAAGCTGGATATGATCACCGGTCGTTGAGGTGCCAAGGGACGCTACGGAATAATCAATACCATATTGCGCGAGGGCAACCACGTCCATATAGCCTTCAACCACGAGGATTTGCTTGGGCTCTCGATACGCCTGCATGACTTCATATAAGCCATAGAGCTCTTTACCTTTGTGGAAAATTGGCGTCTCTGGCGAGTTCAGGTACTTGGGCGTGCCTTCGTCAATAATTCGGCCACCAAAGCCAATCACCCGCCCGCGTCGGTCACGAATCGGGAACATAATACGCCCGCGAAAACGGTCGTAGCGGTTGCCTTTGTCGTTCTCAATCAACATACCGCCACTGACCAGCATGTCTTGGGTCGCTTTATGCTGACCAAAGTTCTTGCGCACTAAATCCCATTCGTCGGCGACATAGCCAATGCCAAATTTCTGCACGATTTCGCCAGAGAGGCCGCGCTGCTTAAGGTATTCAATCGCAGGCTTGCTGCTAGAGAGCTTAAGCTGGTCACGATAAAACTGCGCGATGGTGCCCATCAAATCGTAGAGGTTGCGCTTTTGTTCGCTGCTGGCTTGCGGTTGATTGCTTCGGTTGAAACGACCATCTTGGCGCTGCTCTCTCGGGACATCTAAACCTAGGAATGAGGCAAGCTCTTCAATGGCTTCGACAAATTCGAGGCGCTCATACTCCATCATAAAGTCGATGGCGTTGCCATGCACACCACAGCCAAAACAGTGGTAAAACTGCTTCTCTTGCGACACGCTGAATGATGGGGTTTTTTCGTTATGGAAAGGGCAGCACGCGCTGTAGTTTTTGCCTTTTTTCTTAAGTTTTACTCGTGCGTCTATGATGTCGACGATATCCAGTCGAGCAAGCAGATCATCAATAAAACTACGAGGAATGTGTCCTGCCATAAAACCTTAGAAAAATGCACTAACTAAACAATTGGGGGATAGATACAAACAAGCCGCGCATTCCGAAGGATAGCACGGCTTGTTGTAATAGGCTTGGGTGTGTTAAGCCAGTTTAGCGCGAACTAAACCGCTCACTTTACCCATATCTGCACGCCCTTGAATCTGTGGTTTTAGAACGCCCATTACTTTACCCATGTCTTGCATGCCCGCTGCGCCTGATTCAGTGACTGCATTGTCAATCAATGCGACAACTTCGTCGTCGGTCAGTGGTTGAGGCATAAAATCCTCAAGTACTGTAATTTCGGCTTTTTCTGCATCCGCTAGGTCTTGGCGACCCGCTGATTCATATTGAGCGACAGAATCGCGACGCTGTTTAACCATTTTCGTCAACACAGCAAGAATGTCGTCGTCGTTCAGAGTGATCTGTTCGTCGACTTCACGTTGCTTAATTGCTGACAAAGCTAAACGGATAGTGCCAAGGCGCAATTTGTCCTTGGCTTTCATCGCTAATTTTTGCTCTTCTTTGAGTTGGTCAATCAGAGCCATAACTAGAATCCTTTAGGACTTAGCTATTAGTACAGGCGAACGCGACGAGCGTTTTCGCGAGCTAGCTTCTTAGCGTGACGCTTTTGAGCTGCTGCTTTAGCGCGTTTGCGAACTGTAGTTGGTTTTTCGTAGTGCTCACGACGACGCACTTCAGAAAGGATACCTGCTTTTTCGCAAGAGCGTTTGAAACGACGTAGTGCAACGTCGAACGGTTCGTTTTCACGTACTTTAACTACTGGCATATGCCTTTCACCTCAGGGGTTAATTCGTTAATGCTGACTTCACAGTACCTGCTCAGTTGCAAGGCCTACAATCAGCTTGATCAAAAATGGTGCGGAATTTTAATCCGATCACATTAGCTTTGTAAAGCCTTTTATTGTTTATACACTGTACAAAATTTGTTTGCAGCGCGAAGGCAAGGTAAGATTGCGCCAATTTTGAAATTGAGACAGAGGCATCCAGGGTAAACCATGCGCATTATTGGTATTGAAACCTCGTGTGATGAGACAGGCATAGCCATTTACGATGATGAGAAAGGGCTGCTTTCCCATCAGCTCTACAGCCAAGTTAAGCTTCATGCTGACTACGGCGGTGTTGTGCCTGAGTTGGCCTCTCGCGATCACGTTAAAAAGACGATTCCGTTAATTAAAGCGGCGATGAAAGAAGCGGGCGTCACGCCAAAAGAGATTGATGGTATTGCTTACACCGCTGGCCCAGGTCTTGTGGGGGCGCTGCTGGTTGGGGCGACCATTGGTCGCAGTCTCGCGTACGCTTGGGGTGTGCCAGCCGTGCCAGTGCATCATATGGAAGGGCATTTGCTCGCGCCGATGCTAGAGGAGAACCCGCCGCCGTTTCCGTTTGTTGCGGTGTTGGTCTCAGGTGGCCACTCGATGATGGTCGAAGTAAAAGGGATTGGCGAGTACAAAATCTTGGGTGAGTCGATTGATGACGCCGCCGGTGAAGCCTTTGATAAAACCGCAAAACTGATGGGGCTAGATTACCCAGGTGGTCCGCTGTTGTCGAAACTGGCCGAGAAAGGCACGCCGGGCCGATTTAAGTTTCCGCGCCCTATGACGGATCGTCCGGGCCTTGATATGAGCTTTTCTGGCTTGAAAACGTTCACAGCCAACACGATTGCCGCCAATGGCGATGATGAACAAACTCGAGCGGATATTGCCCTAGCGTTTGAAGAGGCCGTGTGCGCGACGTTAACCATTAAATGTAAGCGAGCGTTGGAACAAACTGGCTTTAAGCGTATCGTTATTGCCGGTGGCGTGAGTGCTAATAAGCGTTTGCGTGCTGATTTGGCGGCGCTGGCGAAAAAAATTGGTGGGGAAGTCTATTATCCGCGTACGGAATTTTGTACCGATAACGGTGCGATGATCGCGTTTGCGGGTATGCAGCGTCTTAAAAATGGTGAGGTAGCGGATTTGGCGGTTCAAGCGACGCCGCGATGGCCCATCGATACTCTGCAACCACTGCGCGGCGCAGAATAATCGCGGGATTCTTGGTTCCGTTCAATGGAATACATCGTGTTTAAAGGCTTCTTGGTTGAAGCCTTTTTTATGCCTGCTTCTTTTCGCCCACTTTGGGCTCGGTGCCAGCAAACAGGCGTTTAATGTTTTGATGATGACGCAAGACAATCAGACAACACAGCATGGCGACTGGTAAGGTGTACTGCGGCTTGACCATCCATGTATAAAACGGCGCCAACAGCACGGTAACAATCGCCGCTAACGAAGAGTAGCGAAAGATCAGCGCAACGCTGAGCCAAGTGGCGATGATCATGCCTGTTAAATCCAAACCAATAGGGGCTATTGCACCCAATGCGGTGGCCACGCCTTTCCCACCTTTAAAGTGAAAGAAAATGGGGTACATGTGACCCAAGCAGGCAGCAATTGCAACAACACCAAGAATGATTGGATCAATGTGCAAAAAGTATCCCCCCCACACTGGAATAGTGCCCTTGAGCATGTCGCACAGTAACACCGCGATAGCGGCTTTTTTGCCCCCAATACGCAACACATTAGTGGCACCGGGGTTGTGTGAGCCTTGCTTTCTGGGGTCAGGGAGTTTGAGGAGACGACAAATCAGCACCGCACTTGAGATTGAGCCTAATAGATAGGCGCAAATGATCAAGATGAGGGCAAGTGGTGTCATTCGAATTCACTCATAGTCAGCAAGGGTGAGGTAAACCAGTCATTGATATTCTGTTGCGTTTAACTGGTATCATATCGCGGCTTCGCGACTTAAACTACTGACACTGAGCGCCAGAGCAGTAAAATAGTACGACTTTTTATGAGAAATGGGTATCCGACCTCTCCTCGGATCAAACAGGACAGCAGTGACCATGGATAAAGTATTTATTGAGCAGTTAGAAGTCATCACCACCATTGGCGTGTACGACTGGGAACAACAAATCAAACAAAAATTGGTGTTGGACATTGAAATGGCGCACGACAACCGCCCCGCAGGTAAAAGCGATGATGTGGTGGACGCCTTAGACTACGCCAAGGTGAGTGAAGCGGTGTTGAACCACATTGAGCAAGGCCGTTTTTTGTTGGTTGAGCGTGTGGCGGAAGAGGTCGCGGAGTTAGTCATGACCACCTTTAATGTACCCTGGATTCGCATTCGCCTAGCCAAACCGGGCGCGGTGGCACAGGCCAAAGCGGTGGGTGTGGTGATTGAGCGAGGCAGGGCATGATCACCGCATACATTGGCGTCGGTTCCAATGTGGAGAGAAAAAAGCACATCAAGGCGGCGATTGATGAATTGCGCCATTTAGGCCAAGGATTAAGGCTGTCGACCATTTACGAGTGCCCGTCGGTCGGATTTGACGGAGACCGTTTCTATAATTTGGTCGTTGAGTTGCAAACGACTGAAAATCTGACAGAATTTTCACGCTCGTTGCGAGATATTGAGCTTAAATGGGGCCGCTATGAACACGCAGAAAAATTTCAGCCTCGCACTATCGATCTGGACATTCTGCTGTTTGGTGATGAAGTTTCTGCGCAATCGCCCCAGATTCCGCGCAAAGACATTTATCACTACGCGTTTGTTCTCAAGCCATTGGCGGAGCTTTGCCCCGATAGGGTCATTCCCGGTGATGGCCGACAAGTGCAAGAACTCCAGCAGCAATTGAATTTAACCACGCCATTGACCGCCGTTCCGCTGTGGTTCGATGACACCACCCAATGAGATATCCATGAGTTATTTTGAAGCCTTTATTTTGGCCTTGATCCAAGGTCTGACCGAGTTTTTGCCCATCTCCAGCTCTGCGCACTTAATTTTGCCTTCCGCCATTTTAGGCTGGGATGACCAAGGCTTAGCGTTTGATGTCGCGGTACACGTGGGTACGTTAGCGGCGGTCATTATCTATTTCCGCCAAGAAGTGGTGACACTGCTCTCGTCTTTTTTTGCGTCCATTTTTAAAGCAGAGCGCAGCAAAGAAGCCAAATTGGCGTGGATGATTCTATTAGCCACAATTCCGGCCTGTATTTTCGGGCTACTGATGAAAGACATTATTGAGATCTACTTGCGCAGTGCCTGGGTGATTGCCACCACCACCATAGTGTTTGGTTTGTTGCTCTGGTGGGTGGATAAAACCGCCACGCTCGCCGATGATGAATACCAAGCGGGTTGGAAAAAGGCGCTCTTTATTGGTCTTGCGCAAGCGATGGCGATGATTCCGGGTACCTCACGTTCTGGCGCAACGATGACGGCAGCGCTCTATCTAGGCTTTACTCGCGAAGCCGCGGCGCGTTTTTCGTTTTTGATGTCTATCCCTATCATTCTTCTTGCTGGCGGTTACTTAGGTCTTAAGTTGGTGATCAGCGGTGAGCCAATCCACACTGGTTTCCTATTAACGGGCATTGTCACGTCATTTGTCAGCGCTTACCTCTGTATTCACTTCTTCTTGAAGCTGATTTCAAAAATGGGTATGACGCCATTTGTGATTTACCGTTTGCTTTTGGGTGTCGGTTTGTTTGCTTTTCTGCTGACTCGCTAATCCCACTCTTCTCAGACCACATAGACAATCCGTACCTCGCTTGAGGGGCAACATTGTGATATATATGTGGTCTTTCTTTATCTCTCATCTTTGATTGACAGTATGCGTGTTTTTGCTCTGACTCTACTGCTGATTTTAGGCTGGCTACAATATGAGTTGTGGCTGGGAAAGAATGGCGTGGCCGACTACCAAGCGGTCAGTGCAGAAATCGACGTTCAACATCAAGTCAATGCGAGCCTCCAATCTCGCAACAATGAAATGTTCGCTGAAATTGACGATTTACGCCAAGGACTTGATGCCATCGAAGAGCGTGCTCGGCATGAGCTGGGCATGGTGAAAGAAGGGGAAACCTTCTATCGCATCATTGGAGAGGACAACTAAATGTCAGACAGCCATTTTGCTGGCAAAATTACTGCGATTGTCCCCGCGGCGGGCGTGGGCAAACGCATGCAGGCGGATCGTCCCAAGCAGTATCTAGAGATCTTGGGTAAAACCGTTCTTGAGCACACCCTCTCGCGTCTACTTTCTCACCCAGATATTGAACATGTTGTCGTCGCGATTAGCGATGGCGATCCTTACTTTGAACAGCTACCCATTGCGACTCACCCCAAGGTGATTCGTGTCAGTGGTGGTGGTGAGCGCGCTGATTCTGTGCTGCGTGGGCTCGAGTATGTTTCTCAGCATCAGATGTCACCTTGGGTGTTAGTGCATGATGCGGCCAGACCTTGTGTGAAATTAGCGGATATTTCTCATCTGATTGAGCGCTGCTTAGCTGAGCAAATCGGAGGCATTCTTGCCATGCCGGTACGAGATACCATGAAACGAGCTGCTCATCACAACGCCGTCAGCAATACGGTGGATCACACCGTCGATAGAGAGGGGCTGTGGCATGCCCTGACACCGCAGATGTACCCGACTCACACCTTGACCCAAGCGCTGAGCAAGTCGTTGCAAGCTCAGGCCGTCATTACGGACGAAGCCTCCGCGATTGAGTGGAGTGGTGGAGCGTCTCTGCTAGTACCAGGGAGCGGCGACAATATTAAAATCACCCAACCAGAGGATCTGGCTCTGGCAGAGTTTTATTTGCAGAGGGAACAGACCCTTTGCCTCGAATAAATGAAAGGACATAACACGATGATTCGAATCGGTCACGGTTTTGACGTGCACAAATTTGGCGGAGAAGGCCCAGTCATCATTGGCGGTGTTGCCATTCCTTACGAGCAAGGTTTGATTGCTCACTCCGATGGCGATGTGGCGCTGCACGCACTGTGCGATGCACTGTTGGGCGCGATTGCTGCCGGTGATATTGGTCGCCATTTCCCTGATACCGATGATGAGTGGGAAGGCGCGGACAGCCGTTTTCTTCTGCGCGATGTGTACCAACGAGTACAAGCGCAGGGGTATGTGCTGGGTAATGCTGACATCACCATCATTGCTCAAGCACCGAAAATGGCGCCATACATCGAATCGATGTGCCAAACCATCGCACAAGATTTGGACACCGACGTCACCAACATTAATGTCAAAGCGACCACCACAGAGCGTCTGGGCTTTACTGGGCGCAAAGAAGGCATTGCCAGCGAAGCAGTTGTGCTGCTGGTTAAAGCGTAATTTCTAGCTATTTTCAACAGCGGACGGTCACAAGCCCGGCCGCTGGCTAAACGGAACTCTATTCATGTCTGATTTACTTTCTTCGTTGGCGTACCTCAATGGTCAGCCTGTCGCCACCGGCGTACTCAAAGCGCAACCCGAGCACTTTCAAGTACGCGAAAACTTAGGGTTCTCATTTAGTGGTACGGGTGAGCACCTAATGGTGCGTATTCGCAAAACCGGCGAGAACACCAGCTTTGTGGCCAATGAACTGGCCAAAGCGTGCGGGGTGAAATCGAAAGACGTCAGTTGGGCAGGTCTTAAGGATCGTCATGCAGTCACAGAGCAGTGGCTGAGTGTACATCTACCTAAAGGCGAGACACCAGACTTTAGCGCCTTTCTGGCGGCGTACCCGAGTATCGAAATTCTCGCCACAGACCGACACCATAAAAAATTGCGTCCCGGCGACTTAATCGGTAATGACTTTCGCTTAACGTTAACCCAAGTCTCCGACATGCCATCGGTGCTGTCTCGATTGGAGAAGGTGCAAGCGAAAGGGGTTCCCAACTACTTTGGCAGTCAGCGTTTTGGTCACGATGGCAATAACCTCACTGAAGCCAGACGTTGGGGAAGAGACAATGTTCGTACTCGTAACCAAAACAAACGCAGTCTCTACCTCTCTGCCGCTCGTTCTTGGGTGTTTAACACCATCGTCTCCGCGCGAATTGAACAAGCGCTATTGAACACCTGTATTGCGGGCGATATTGTCTACCAAGGCAATGAAACGCGCCTTGTCACGCCTGAAGAGTGCGAGGCGTTCAATGCGCAGTTGCAGCGTGGTGAGGTGACATTAACCGCTGCGCTCGCGGGTGACAATGCCTTACCTACTCAGCACGAGGCGCTCGCACTTGAACAACCGCTGCTTGATAATGAGCCAGATCTCATGGCGTTGATTCGTGGTAATCGTATGCGTCACGATCGCCGAGAGGTGTTATTGAAGCCTGAGAATCTGACTTGGTCCGTCGATGGTGACAGCTTAACGCTCGACTTCTCATTGGATGCAGGGAGCTTTGCGACTGCTATCCTACGAGAGCTGCTCATTGCGACGGAAAAAGAACGCCATTACGCTAATGACAGCAAGGCCAATGACAGCCAGGACAATGACAGTCAGTAGCCGGTAGGGCCATGTGCCCTCTTTCAACAGGAAGTGACAGGACTTATGACAGCCAACACACTGAGAGTATTGATCAGTAACGATGATGGCGTGCATGCGAAGGGCATACACGCGCTCGCGCAGGCACTGAGTGACATCGCCGAAGTGACGATCGTCGCGCCAGATAGAAACCGCTCAGGCGCATCCAACTCGCTAACTCTAGAGCAGCCTTTGAGGGTGACTCGCATCGCCGAGCGTTCTTACTCCGTACAAGGAACGCCGACCGACTGTGTTCACTTTGCGCTTAATGAGCTGATGAAAGACGATCTGCCGGATCTGGTGCTAGCAGGCATTAACCATGGTGCAAACCTTGGCGATGATGTGCTCTACTCTGGCACGGTCGCGGCAGCGATGGAAGGGCACTTTCTCGGTGTTCAGGCGATCGCCTTTTCACTGGTGGGGCAGCGCCATTTTGACACGGCGGCGCACATTGCCAAACAGTTGGTGTTGCAGCACGGACGACGCCCTATCCCCACTAACCGATTGTTAAACGTCAATATTCCCGACGTTGAGCTCTCTGCGCTAAAAGGCTCGAAAGTGACCCGTTTAGGTGCGCGCCATCACGCGGAAGCAATGATAAAACAGCAAGATCCTCGTGGTCATGATATTTATTGGTTAGGCCCTCCAGGAAAAGAGCAGGATGCAGGTGAAGGAACCGACTTTTACGCCATCGAACATGGCTTTGTCTCCATTACGCCGCTGCAAGTAGATTTGACCGCTCATGAATCGCTGATGAGTATGGATAATTGGTTAAAGGACAAGTAACAATGGTAAACCCACATGCCGACAGATTAATCGACTTTCTTGTCGCGAGTGGCATTCAAGATCAACGCGTATTAGATGCCATCTATAGATTGCCTCGTGAGCAGTTCGTGTCACAGGCGATGATGCATCAAGCATACGATAATAATGCGCTGCCGATTGGCGCTGGGCAGACCATCTCTCAGCCCTATATCGTGGCGAAAATGACCGAACTGTTGGCTCTGAATCGAGACAGCAAAGTGCTGGAAGTTGGCACTGGGTCTGGTTACCAAACCGCAGTACTAGCTCAACTGGTCGATCACGTCTTCTCCATTGAGCGGATTAAGGCGTTGCAATGGGAAGCTAAACGACGTTTAAAGCAGCTCGACATTTATAACATCTCCACCAAGCACGGTGATGGTTGGCAAGGTTGGCCAGCGAAAGGCCCATTTGATGCCATTATTGTCACAGCGGCAGCGGAGTCTGTGCCACAGGCACTGCTCTCACAACTTAGTGAGGGCGGCACCATGGTCATTCCTGTTGGTGTCGAGCAGCAGCAACTGTACAAAATCACCCGACAGGGTGAGGCGTTCTCCACAGAGCCCATAGAGATGGTGCGTTTTGTTCCTTTAGTCGCAGGTGAATTGGCGTAGGCATGAGCTTGAGAAGGTGTGTGTGGCTGATACTGGTATTCAGTGCGCTGTATGGCTGCGCTGCACACTCGCCTGCTCCTGTGTCTGGGTTAAACAAAGATTATGGGTCTGTCACTCGTGGCAGTTATCGCGGCAGCTATTACGAAGTAGAAAAAGGCGATACGCTATACTTTATAGCCTACGTCACAGATAAAGATGTAAACGATATTATTCGTTACAACGGCTTGACTGAGCCCTACACCATTTACCCCGGTCAAAAACTCAACTTATGGCGTAGTGCCTACAAAGCGCCCGCCTTTGGTGGGACGGGTGCTGGTACGGTATCTGCGCCTGTCGCTGTGGTTGCCGCTACCCCACCCACTCCGAATTCAAGTAAAAACTCTAATCAATCAGTTACATCGCAAAACAGCAGCGGTCAGAAAAACGTCACCCAAACGCCACCTAAAAAGAGTATTGATCAATCAAAATCAAAGGAGTATGTTGAACCTAAGAAGCAACAAAGTGTTAACAAAAACGCCAACACTGCCTCTAGCAGCAAAGCGAGTAACACGGCTTCTAATCAAAAGGTTTCCAAATGGTTATGGCCAACAAAAGGGAGGGTAATCAAAAACTTTTCTGCTGGCGATCAGGGAAATAAAGGCATTGATATCGCAGGACAGCGTGGTCAATCCATCGTATCGACAGCAAGTGGCACTGTCGTCTATTCAGGCAACGCACTGCGCGGCTACGGTAATCTGGTGATTATCAAACATAACGATAACTATTTAAGTGCGTATGCACACAACGACAAGTTGCTAGTACATGAAGGACAAAGTGTTAAGGCTGGTCAAAAAATAGCAACAATGGGCAGCTCCGGAACGAACAGCGTTCGTTTGCATTTTGAAATTCGCTATCAAGGTAAGTCGGTCGATCCGAAACGATACTTACCTTAAATTTACTTTACTGACCGGGTAAATTAGCGACATTAGAGGTAGTAATGTCTTGCTAGCTCGCCAAGGGGAGGCGCCATGAGTATCAGCAATACAGCAACGAAAGTCGAAGAGTTTGATATTGAGCAGGAAGCACAACTAGACACGCTTCAAGGCAGCAATGAACTCACCTCATCCAAATCTGATAATGTCAAAGAGGAGTTTGACGCTTCATCGAAAAGCCTAGATGCCACACAGCTTTACCTTGGCGAAATCGGCTTCTCACCCCTATTAACCGCAGAGGAAGAAGTCCTCTACGCAAGACGTG
Source organism: Vibrio sp. R15-SG3-ISO1A (assembly GCF_059833955.1). NCBI lineage: Bacteria > Pseudomonadati > Pseudomonadota > Gammaproteobacteria > Vibrionales > Vibrionaceae > Vibrio > Vibrio sp. R15-SG3-ISO1A. Next base: position 6,149 of record NZ_JCBDGH010000071.1, on the reverse strand, counting down.
CATTACGTGGCGATGAAGCAGCGCGTAAACGTATGATCGAAAGTAACTTGCGTTTGGTGGTGAAAATCTCCCGTCGTTATAGCAACCGTGGCCTTGCTCTCTTGGATCTTATTGAAGAAGGGAACTTGGGATTGATTCGCGCGGTAGAAAAATTCGACCCAGAACGCGGATTCCGTTTCTCGACTTACGCGACGTGGTGGATACGTCAAACCATTGAACGTGCGCTCATGAACCAAACTCGTACCATTCGCCTACCTATTCATGTGGTGAAAGAGCTCAACATCTATCTACGTACTGCGCGTGAGTTGTCGCAAAAACTCGACCATGAGCCGACTGCTGAAGAAATTGCTCAGCAACTGGATAAGCCAGTTGATGACGTGAGTAAAATGCTGCGTCTTAATGAACGCATTAGCTCAGTGGATACGCCTATTGGTGGCGACGGTGAGAAAGCGCTGTTGGACATCATCCCAGATGCCAATAACTCAGACCCAGAAATTTCCACTCAAGACGATGACATCAAAAATTCATTGATCCATTGGCTGGACGAGCTCAATCCGAAACAAAAAGAAGTGTTAGCACGCCGCTTTGGTCTACTTGGCTACGAGCCTTCAACACTTGAAGAAGTCGGGCGTGAGATCAACCTCACCCGTGAGCGGGTGCGCCAAATCCAAGTGGAAGGTCTGCGTCGTTTACGTGAGCTGCTGGTTAAACAAGGTCTCAACATGGAGAACTTGTTTGGTGTGACCGAAGAGTAACGACAGACGTATAATGGAAGAGATATAACGATAGACATATAATCCATAATCAGAGATATAGATAGAGTGTCTTAATCAGAAAAAAGCCTTGGGGGAACCAAGGCTTTTTTGATCGTGTGGCGAAATGCCGTTGTTCAATCAGTGATGAAAAACGGCAAAGGTTAAGTGTGCTTTTTCCCTTTGCTGCGCGGGAAGACTTTCACCGTCTTGATACGATTCTCTTCTAGCTCGACGATTTCCATCGGGTGACCAGAGACATGAACGCTTAGATGGCTTTCAGGGATCTCTTCAAGGTGCTCGAGAATCAAACCGTTTAGGGTTCTTGGTCCATCGGTAGGGAAGTCCCACTTGAGACCTTTATTGATATCGCGGATGTTGGCGCTGCCCTCAATCAAGAAACTGCCATCACGTTGCGGAGTAATCTCATCCGACAAACTTGGCGTGATAGAAGTGGTGAACTCACCGACGATCTCTTCCAAAATATCTTCCAACGTAATGAGACCTATGATGTCGCCATACTCATCAACAATCAGACCAATTCGCTCTTTGTTGCGCTGGAACTTAAGCAGTTGGACGTTGAGTGGCGTGCCTTCTGGGATAAAGTAGACTTCATCGGCAGCGCGTAGCAGGGTCTCTTTGGTCGACTCGTTTTTCTCTAGCATCAAGCGATACGACTCACGCAAACGCAGCATGCCCACCACTTCGTCAATTTGACCGCGATACAGCACCACGCGCCCGTGCGGTGAGTGAGACAATTGACGCACAATCGATTTCCAATCGTCGTTGATATCAATGCCGGTGATTTCGTTTCTCGGGACCATGATGTCATTCACCGTCACATGCTCTAAATCGAGAATGGAGATCAACATATCTTGGTGGCGTCTTGGGATCAGGCTGCCCGCTTCGTTCACCACGGTGCGCAGTTCTTCCGAGCTCAGGTGATCTTCGCCATTGTGGTCGACTTTAATCCCAAGTAAGCGGATAAAACCATTAGTGATGAGGTTAACGAACAGCACCAGCGGCGAGAGCAGCTTCATTAAAATACCAAGCAAGATACTGCTGGTGTAAGAGACTTTTTCTGGGTAGAGCGCTGCGAGGGTTTTCGGCGTGACTTCGGCAAAAACCAGCACCACAAGCGTCAGAGCACCGGTTGCGATAGCCACCCCTAAATCTCCGTATAGACGCATACCAATGATGGTGGCGATGGCGGAGGCTAGAATATTGACTAAGTTGTTACCAATCAGAATCAAACCGATCAAACGATCGGGCCTATCGAGCAGCTTTTCTACGCGCTTAGCGCCTTTATGGCCATTGTTCGCGAGGTGCTTTAAGCGGTATCGGTTGAGAGACATCATCCCTGTTTCTGAACCGGAGAAATATCCTGAAATTACAATCAGACACGCGAGTAGCGCAAATAAGATACCCGTTGATATGTCGTCCAAAGCTTAATGATTCCTTGTTATGTTTGATTAATTTATCGCCCAGTGTTGCGGCTAAGTCAATATCACTTCACGAACGAAGCGACTGCCAAAATAGGCGAGCGTCAACAGGGTTGCACCGGCAACGGCGAACCAAGTGACTTTGCGTCCGCGCCAACCTTTATGGAAGTGGCCCCATAACAGCACGCTGTACACAATCCAAGCGATGAAAGAGAGAATCGCTTTATGGGCTTTTCCTTGGGCGAACATGTCCTGAACAAAGACAAATCCAGTGATTAATGTTCCGGTGAGGAGTAAGGTGCCCACCATGATGATGTTGAAAAGCTGACGTTCCACCATCATTAAAGGAGGAAGGTTTGGGTTAATCGCCAGTGCTTTCTTCGCTTTGAGCTTGTGATCCAACCAGGCCAGTTGCAGAGCGTACAGAGCGCCGATACTGAGAGTCGAGTAGGAAAACAGCGCAAGAGAGATGTGGATCAGCAGTTTAGGGTCTTGCTCTAAATGAGTAATGAAAGTGCTAGGGAGAAACGCCGCAGCGCTTAAGTTGATGGCGGAAAAGCTATACACGACAGGCAACAAAAACCACAGTCGTGTTTTGAGCATCGACGCGCTCATCACCAAAGAGATAATGAAGCTGATGAGAGAGGCGACATTGAGAATGCTTAAGTTTTGCCCCGAGGCTTCAATGATCAGATCGCTTAATAGCCACGCGTGAAAAACCAGTGCCAGAGACGCACTGATCAACACGGTTTTTGAGCGGATACCGGTTTGGTTAACCAGTCCCGGAACGATAGTCGCAATTGCGAGCAGATACAGCACTGCAGCGGCTACGGCAATTAAGTTGTCCATTCTTCTCTTGGTGGTGGTGGATTTTTAACAAATTATACCCTGCATCAACGGCTTGAGCCATGACTTATCTGTGTCATTTATTCGAGTTGAGAGATCAAATCATCACGCAACCGTGCAAAGCGCCACTTGGCTAAGGTATACTCTTAGTAATTGTCGCTCAATTTTAGGTAGTGGCGTCGTCTACGTAAGCCACTCAGTGTAAAGAGACTAAGATGTTTGAGAATTTAACGGATCGTTTATCCAGAACGCTGAAGAACATCAGCGGTAAAGGTCGTCTGACCGAAGACAACATAAAAGAAACGCTGCGTGAAGTCCGCATGGCGTTGCTCGAGGCTGACGTTGCACTGCCTGTCGTTCGCGATTTTATCAAGCGAGTGAAAGAAGCGGCAGTGGGCGTAGAAGTCTCCAAATCGCTCACGCCAGGGCAAGAGTTCATCAAAATTGTTCAAGGTGAACTGGAAGCCGTCATGGGCGAGTCTAATGAGGCACTAAACCTCGCGGCTCAGCCACCTGCGGTGATTTTGATGGCCGGTCTGCAAGGTGCGGGTAAAACCACCTCGGTGGGTAAGCTGTCTAAATTCCTTAAGGAAAAAGACAAGAAGAAAGTCTTGGTCGTGTCTGCTGACGTGTATCGGCCAGCGGCGATCAAACAGCTAGAAACCCTAGCGCAAGACATCGGCGTTGACTTTTTCCCATCGAGCGCTGAGCAAAAGCCGATTGATATTGCCAATGCCGCCATCGATCACGCGAAGAAGAAATTCTACGATGTGTTAGTGGTCGATACCGCGGGTCGTTTGGCGATTGACGAGCAAATGATGGGCGAAATCCAGCAGCTTCATAGTGCGATCAATCCTGTGGAAACGCTGTTTGTTGTTGACGCGATGACAGGTCAAGATGCGGCGAATACCGCGAAAGCCTTTGGTGAAGCGCTACCGCTGACCGGGGTTATCTTGACCAAAGTGGATGGTGATGCTCGTGGTGGTGCTGCGCTGTCGGTGCGTCACATTACGGGTAAACCGATCAAGTTCTTGGGTGTGGGTGAGAAAACCGACGCGCTAGAGCCGTTCCACCCCGATCGCGTCGCCTCGCGTATTTTGGGAATGGGTGATGTTCTCTCTCTGATTGAAGACTTGCAGCGCAATGTCGACCATGAGAAAGCCGAGAAACTGGCGAAGAAATTCAAAGAGAAGAAAGGCTTCGATTTGGAAGACTTCCGTGAGCAGCTTGGTCAGATGCAAAACATGGGCGGCATGATGGGGATGATGGACAAGTTGCCAGGTATGAGTAACTTGCCAGACAATGTCAAAGACAAAGTTGACGACAAGATGTTTAAGCAGATGGAAGCGATCATTAACTCGATGACCATGAAAGAGCGTCAACGTCCAGACATTATTAAAGGTTCGCGCAAGAAACGCATTGCTGCCGGTTCTGGTGTGCAAGTGCAAGATGTGAACCGCTTGCTTAAGCAGTTTACCCAAATGCAGAAGATGATGAAGAAAATGCAAAAGGGTGGCATGAAAGGCATGATGCGCAACATGCAAGGCATGATGGGCGGAATGGGTGGTGGAGGCGGCGGCTTCAACCCGTTTGGTCGTTAACTGAAACACCGAGTCTGTTTCGCTCTATACAAGGCTTAGCCGCGGTGCTAAGCCTTTCGGTTTTTTATTTTCAAGGTGTTAGCTAAGTCACAATCTTAAATCCGGTTTTATGGTGGTGAAAAAATAGCTAAAGACCTTGCAATGCGTCGGAATAAGAGTAAAATTCCGGAGCTTTATTTTGGCACGAGACCCCAAACTGTTTAGTAATAGACCTCGACGGTTTACTGATAGATAGTTTCTGGGGTTAATTTTATTTTTGAGAAAGCAAAGAGGACGACATGGTAACCATTCGTTTGGCACGTCACGGCGCTAAGAAGCGTCCATTTTATCAAATCGTAGTAGCGGACAGCCGCAATGCTGCAACTGGCCGTTTCATCGAGAAAGTAGGTTTCTTTAACCCTACTGCTCAAGGTCAAGAAGAAGGTCTACGTCTAGACCTAGACCGCGTTAACCACTGGGTTGGTCAAGGCGCGTCTCTATCTGACCGCGTAGCTAAGCTAGTTAAAGACGCTCAAAAAGCGGCTTAATTCTTACTCTATAAGTAGTAATTAGCTTATGTCGATGAAAGGTAAAGAAACGATGAGCAATGACAAGATTGTTGTAGGCAAGTTTGGTGCTACTTACGGCATTCGTGGTTGGCTTAAAGTTTTTTCCTACACAGACGAGGCTGAAAGCTTATTTGATTACAACCCTTGGTTTGTTAACCATAAAGGGGAGTGGGTCGAGTACAAAGTGGAAACGTGGAAGCGCCATAACAAAGGTATGGTGGTGAAGCTGGAAGGTCTGGATGTTCGCGAAGACGCGCATCTGTTGACGAACTTTGAAATTGCTATTGATCCTGCAGTATTACCAGAATTGTCAGAAGATGAATTCTACTGGCGTGAATTGTTTGGCATGCAAGTCGTGACGACAAAAGGTTATGACCTTGGTGTGGTGACGGACATGCTCGAAACCGGCTCAAACGATGTTTTGGTAGTCAAAGCAAATCTAAAAGATGCTTTTGGCCAAAAGGAACGATTAATTCCGTTCCTTGAAGAGCAAGTGATCATTCAAGTTGATCGCACTGCTCAACGGATCGAAGTTGACTGGGATCCTGGATTCTAACTCCCAAGTAATGAGGCTTTAGGGCATGTGGGTTGGCGTAATTAGCCTGTTTCCTGAAATGTTCCGCAGCGTTACTGAGTTCGGAGTAACAGGTCAAGCGGTTAAAAAAGGGTTGTTGTCGGTAGAGACATGGAATCCTCGAGATTTCACTCACGACAAGCATCGCACTGTCGATGATAGACCCTACGGTGGTGGTCCGGGTATGTTAATGATGGTGCAGCCATTGCGCGATGCCATTCATGCTGCCAAACAGGCCTCACCGGGTATGACGAAGGTGATTTACCTCTCTCCTCAAGGTCGAAAACTCGATCAACAAGGAGTCGAAGAGCTGGCTAGCAATGAGAACTTGCTTCTTATTTGTGGTCGCTACGAAGGGGTAGATGAGCGCATCATTGAGTCTGAAG
>NZ_JCBDGH010000070.1:0-158083 GCF_059833955.1 Vibrio sp. R15-SG3-ISO1A | reverse complement strand
GTCGCCTCAATACGTTAAAACAGTGCCTAAACGCGGCTACCAGTTGATCTGTCCGGTTGAAAGAGCGTTGCCTCAAGTCACCAGTGACGATCTCGACGAGATGGACGACAGCCAAGATACTAACGTTTCAGGGTTCGACACCAACGAGAATGTAACAGCGTCATTGTCCCAGACCGTTGACACCACTGCCGGCACGGTGGACACCAAGAAACCTAAAACCAACAACAAGCCCTTGATGATGGTATTGCTTGTCATTACCGTCATGCTGCCTATCCTTGCCATCCTGCTAGCAAAACCGGCGCAAACGCAGTTTCGTGAGCTGACAGTGGTCGATAGCACACCGGTGAGAACGCCGCTGAACCACCCAGATTTAAGCGTGTGGATGCCCTCTATCGAGCAGTGCGTCAAACGCTACAACGAAACACGCCAAGGGGATTTAGCGCCTGTAGAGGTGATCGCTACGGGTGGTCAAAACAATCAGTTAGTCTTGAACTACATTCACTCTCTTCAACAATCAGGTGAAAACATCACCTTGCGCATTGTTGCCGAGCAAGACGATCTCTCTCGAGTATGCCAGTAGGAGTTACCCATGAATCATAGAATCGCCGCTGGCCTCGCCATTATCTCTGCTGCGTTAAGTAGTTGGCTCTACTGGGGCAGTGATATCAAAATTGAGAAAATCCTCACCTCAAGTGAATGGCAATCGAAAATGGTCACCCTAATTGACCAAATGCGCCATGAACAAGATATCGGTCCTTTGCGTAAAGTGGACGTGGTTTCAAACGTTAAATATTTACCTAATAACACTTACATCCGCGTCTCTACCGTCCGCCTTTTTCCAGATACCGACTCACTAGAAAGCATCATCAATATCTCGGAAAGCGGTAAGTGGGACATCAGTGATAATTACTTGCTGATCACTCCAAGTGAGTTCAAAGATGTCTCGTCTGCGCAAACGCGCGACTTTTCCGAGCAGCAGTTAGAGCTTATCACACAGATCTTCAGGATGGATGCTCAGCAAAGCCGCCGCATAGATATTGTCAATGAGAAGACCTTGCTTCTGACCAGCCTCAGCCACGGCTCGACGGTGCTGTTCACCAATTAATACCTCTAGGGAGCTTCGGCTCCCTTCTTTGTGGAGAACATATGCTAAAAGCACACATTGATATTTACTACTGTCGCCAATGTAATTGGATGCTGCGTGCCACTTGGCTCAGCCAGGAGCTACTGCACACCTTTAGTGAAGAGATCGATACGCTATCGTTACACCCAGACACCGGTGGCCGATTTGAAATTCACTGCAATGGCGTGATGGTGTGGGAAAGAAAGCGCGATAGTGGCTTCCCAGAAGCAAAAGTGTTGAAACAACGAGTGCGCGACATCATTGATCCACAAAGAGATTTGGGCCACAGTGATACCAAGTAGCCCAAAGGTGTACTAGCCTTATTCTCAAATATTCCGTGTTTACAGCTGACAGCTCACGATGCACTCATCGTCAAAAGTGACGGTTTTCAGCTCGCCATCGTCATAAAGTCCGTAGCTAGGCGCAAAGCCGTTACGAGGGAAGGTCACCGAACCTGGGTTAAAGACGAAGTGTTCACCATCTCGCTGCGCCACTGGGATGTGAGTATGACCATGAACCAGCACATCATTGGGGCTTAGAGCTGGACGCTTGTCCGCGTTGTACAGATGACCGTGGGTTAAAAACAGTCGAGTGCCCGACTCCAAGACCAGCCAGGCGTAATCGGCCATAATAGGGAAATCGAGCAACATCTGATCCACTTCACTGTCGCAGTTGCCACGCACGGCAATGATCTGCGCAGCAAACTCATTGAGCCGACTGGCAACCTCGGCCGGGTTGTACCCCTCAGGGATCGGGTTTCTTGGTCCGTGATTCAGTATGTCCCCAAGCAGCACCAAAGTCTTAGCACCCGATGCTGAAAAGGCTGATAACAGTGCTTCGGCTGCAGGAAGGCTGCCGTGTATGTCTGACGCGATAAAAATAGTCACCTAATGCGTACCCTTAACGTAAATAAGGCTATTGTACGCACTGAGCTACACATCGTCATCATTGAGCATGCCGTTAATCACAATGTTGTTGTAACTAACCATCCCAATAATCTGGCCATGCTCGATCACAGGGGCTCGGCTGATACCAAAACGCTCAAAGAGGCGTGCGCAATATTTCACATTCATATCAGGGCTGACGGAGAGTGCAGGCTTGGTCATAATTTCATAGATGTTCGTCCGCTCTGCCGAGCGATTCTGCGCCAACACTTTTTTCGCGATGTCGTTCATCAGCACAATGCCGTACTCATCCCCTTCATGCCGCTTATCAACCACCAGCGCTTTGACTTGGTGTTGGCGCGCAAGCTGGATTCCCTCTTTGACGGTCGTTAAGCCATCAATGATGACATAAGTATTGGCCATCACATCGCGCACTTGCACTCTATCATGACTGTTCATAACTCATCCTCCACCACTTTAGTCAATGTTTCTACTTGGTGGGCGACCCCCACCGCATCTTCAATATCAATTTGAATCGCGATGCCTTGCCCAGAGGTTTGATCAAACTCTCCAACCTCGTTGATCGTCTCCAGTATGTGTCGCGATAAGTGCTCCTCGACCACAAACAACAGCACATCCTTTTGCACATCGAGCGTAAGACCAAAAAAGGTTTTCTTCTGTTTTAATCCTTCGCCACGGGCATTGTTAATAACCGTGGCCCCCGTAGCGCCCGCAGTGCGCGCCGCATCAAGCACCACGTCGGTTTTGCTGTCTTCGACAAACGCAATAATGAGTTTAAAGCGCATTAGTTTCATCCTCCTGATTGGCGCGTTTATTCAGCCAATCTGTCATTTGTGCATAGCCCATGACTGAAATAATGGGGAATAAGCTGGCAAAGGCGATAAGGCCAAAGCCATCGATCATTGGGTTTCGGCCCGGTACGGTAGAAGCAAGCCCTAGACCAAGCGCGGCCACCAAAGGTACGGTGACCGTTGAGGTCGTTACGCCGCCAGAGTCGTAAGCCAATGGGATAATCAGCTTAGGGGCGTAAAAGGTTTGAATCACCACCACAATGTAACCAACGATGATGTAGTAGTGGATAGGATCGCCAACCACAATTCGGTAGCTGCCAAGCGAGATACCAAACGCAACCCCAAGCGCCACCGCGATACGCAACCCATTGACACTGATACTGCCCGCCGAGACTTGATTGGCTTTGATGGCAACGGCGATCAGTGACGGCTCTGCAATAGTGGTACTAAAGCCGATAAAAAAGGCAAACAAGTAGACCCAATAGTAGTCAAACCACTCAAGTGGTGCGCTTAGGTTGTCTCGAAACTGATCGATAAAGCTGGGCGCCGTTAATTGAGTGGCCATCGTCTCGCCAAGCGGAAACAACGCAAGCTCCAAACCAATAAGAAACAGAGATAAGCCGAGAATGACATAGACAAAACCGAGCAATACCTTAGCAAGGTTGGTGACCGGGCGTCGTAACACGGCAAACTGGAATCCGAAAATAATGGTCGCAATCGGCACCACATCGGTGATGGTACCAAGCAGAGTATGAAAAAAGTGTTGCCATTCCATCATGCCACCACCATGCCGTACACCATGACGAACATCATCGGCAGCAATGAGGCAAACGCAATCAAGCCAAACCCATCGATCATGGGGTTACGTCCTTTGATCGCACTTGCAAGCCCAACCCCTAGTGCCGTGACGAGAGGCACCGTAATGGTGGAGGTTGTGACTCCACCTGAGTCGTAAGCGACGCCGATGATACTCTCCGGCGCAAACATCGTCAGTACCACTACGCCAATGTAGCCACCAATGATCAGATACTGAATGGGCCAACCTTTTAAAATTCTCAGCACACCCAACATGATCGCAAAGCCCACCGAGAGGGCGACGGTGTACCGTAAGCCATTGGCGTAATCATCCATCGCCTCCGGCCTGTCGGCAATCATCCCTCCTTGCGCCGCCACTTCTGCGGCTTCTGAGGCAACTGCCGTGAGAGCAGGCTCAGCAACGGTGGTCCCAAACCCTAAACAGAACGAAAACAGCAGCAACCAAAAGACACTCCCCTTACGCGCAAACGCTTGCGCCATGGATTCACCGATGGGAAACAGCCCCATCTCTAAGCCAAAAATAAAAAAACTCAGCCCAAGTACCACCAACACGAGTCCAAATACGATTGAAGGGAGGTTGGGAAGTGGCTCTTGCAAAACGACCAATTGGAAAAAAGCAATCACAGCGATGATGGGCAGTAAGTCACGTAAGCTGCCCATTAAAGAACGAAATAGTGCCCTTATTGCTTCCATACTCTCTCCGCTGCGATGAAATCCACACTATTTATCATGGCAAAGGAATTCATCCTTAAGTGTGATAAATCTGGCATCTCTCCCGATAGAACGCACGAATGTTTCATTTTGTGAGTTGGCGAGTGAGCCAATAAGCAAAGATGCGGTCAAACCGAGTGAAGAGCGATCTATTCATGCTTGAGATCGCTATAATGATTCGAGAAATCAAAAAGAAGGGACAGCAATGAAAATTTTGCTCACCGGAGGAACCGGGTTTATTGGCAGAGAGCTGCTTAAGCAGTTGACCACTCATGAAGTGACAGTATTGACCCGATCTCCCTCGCGCGCTCGGCAAGTCCTCGCCCACCTAAAACAAGGCAATCTCTCCTTCATCGACAGTTTGGACGACTTTCATGATCTCAATCCCTTCGACGCCGTCATCAATTTAGCCGGAGAGCCCATTGCCGACAAACGCTGGACTGACACCCAAAAATCCTTAATTTGTGAAAGTCGCTGGCAACTGACAGAGCAGTTGGTCGCCTTGATTCACGCAAGCACCGCGCCGCCCTCGGTATTTCTCAGTGGCTCTGCGGTGGGATACTACGGTGACCAACAAGCGCATCCGTTTGACGAAAGTCTGCAAGTGCAAAGCAATGACGATTTCGCTCATCAAGTCTGTGCACGTTGGGAACAGATTGCTCTGCGCGCACAATCTCAGCACACGCGAGTGTGTTTGATGAGAACAGGTATTGTACTTGGTCCTGATGGTGGGGCACTAAAGAAAATGCTGCCCCCCTATCGCCTCGGATTAGGCGGCCCAATAGGTACTGGCAAGCAGTATATGCCTTGGATACACCTGATGGATATGGTGCGTGCCATTGTCTACTTGTTGGATACCGAACATGCCCAAGGCGTGTTCAACTTCACTGCGCCTCACCCTGTCATCAATACTCTGTTTAGTCAGACGATGGCTCGTTGCCTGCGACGGCCGCATGTACTTTTTACACCGGCATGGGTAATGAAGCTGATGATGGGCGAGAGCGCGACCTTGCTGTTTGATAGCATCCGCGCGAAACCCAAAAAGCTCACCGAACTGGGCTTCACTTTCCAATACTCACGACTTGAACCCGCCCTCAAACACCTTTTGCAACCCGTAGGGCGCTAACAACGGATCATAAATACCACAAACATGACTCAATACATTTTGATTACAGGCTGCTCGAGCGGCATAGGCTATACAGTTGCCCACGCCCTTCATCAGCGAGGATACCAAGTGATCGCGTCTTGTCGTCAAGCACAAGACGTTGAGCGATTAAAACAAGAGGGGTTGTTGTCGGTACAACTGGATCTCTCTGATCCACAAAGTATCGAAACAGGCTTTCATGAAGCCTTAGCATTAAGCAACGGCCGACTTGATGCTCTGTTCAATAATGGGGCCTACGGTCAACCTGGGGCATTGGAAGATCTCCCGACAGAAGCCCTGCGCGCCCAGTTTGAAAGCAATTTTTTTGGCTGGCATCATCTTGTTTCTTTGGCTCTGCCGATAATGAGAGCGCAAGGCGCTGGGCGAATCGTACAAAACAGCTCGGTACTTGGATTTGCGGCGATGAAATATCGTGGTGCGTACAACGCCTCCAAGTTTGCTCTTGAGGGGTGGACAGACACACTCAGACTCGAGCTGGCCGACACCAACATTCACATCAGCCTCATCGAACCAGGTCCCATAGAGACGCAGTTTCGCGCCAACGCCTTGGTGGCATTTCAACGCTGGATCAAGGTGGAAGAGAGCGCGCATCGTGCGCACTATGAGCAACAATTAGCAAGACTTGGCAACGATACTTCAAGCAACCGCTTTGTTCTTCCCGCCTCTGCCTGTATTGCGCCTGTGGTTCATGCTTTGGAGTCCGAAAAACCCAAAATCCGCTACAGAATTACCACGCCAACGCGAGTGCTTTGGTGGCTAAAACGTCTACTATCTAGCCGAGCCTTGGATCGACTATTGAGCAAGGCTGCATAAAAAATCGTCTGTATGTAATTTAATCGTAATATTGAGACAGTAAGATTTAAATCGTTGCCTTCGCGCCACTGACGAACTCCCATCGTTTTGGGTTTGGCCACATAAAAATTCATTATTACAGCGTTACATTCGGATAAGACTATGTCATTAAACCAGTTGAACTGGCTGAGTGTCGGTGTTGCGCTAACGTTACTGATGTTCTTGTAACACCTTCGCTTGCACATTGTAAAAAAGGTAGGATAACCCTTCGGTTTCCTACCTTTTTTGCTGTGTTACCGCTTTGAATTCAGCTTGTGCGTTAGCTGGTCAAGTCATCGAAAAACTTCTTCACACCATTGAAAAAGCCTTCTGATTTCGGCTTGTGCTTGGTCGCCGCTTCACCACCGCAAGACTCTTCAAACTCTTTGAGTAGCTCTTTTTGACGGGCACTGAGGTTCACTGGCGTCTCTACCACAAGCTTGACAATCAAATCGCCAATACCACCACCACGAACACCTTTTACGCCTTTGCCGCGCATACGGAACATACGACCAGTTTGTGTCTCCGTTGGCACTTTAAGGTTCACTCGGCCGTCCAATGTGGGGACTTCCACCTCACCACCGAGCGCTGCCATAGCAAAGCTCACAGGCACTTCACAGTAGAGGTTATTACCATCACGCTCAAAGATGTGGTGTTCTTTCACGTGTACTTGTACATACAAGTCGCCCGCTGGTGCGCCCATCTCTCCCGCTTCACCTTCACCTGAAAGACGAATGCGATCGCCAGTATCCACACCAGCTGGGATCTTAACGTTAAGGGTTTTGCTTTTCTGTTTACGACCTTGACCATGACACACATTACATGGATCTTTAATGATTTTGCCTTTACCGTGACAGGTCGGACAGGTTTGTTGAACCGCAAAGAAACCTTGGCGCATCTGAACTTGGCCATGACCATGACAAGTACCACATGTTTCAGGTGATGTGCCTTTCTTCGCGCCGCTTCCTTCACAGCTGTCACAATGGACTAACGTAGGAACTTCAATTTCTTTCGACACACCACGTACGGCTTCTTCAAGCGTCAATTCCATGTTGTAGCGTAAATCAGCGCCACGCTGAGCGCGAGCTTGACCGCCGCCACGACGACCGCCACCAAAGATGTCACCAAACACGTCGCCAAAGATGTCACCAAAGTCGGCACTACCACCACCGAAGCCGCCGCCTCCCATACCGCCTTGTTCAAAGGCTGCATGGCCGTACTGGTCATAAGCGGCTTTCTTCTGTGGATCGAGCAGAACTTCGTACGCTTCTTTTACTTCTTTAAACTTATCTGCAGCGCTGTCATCACCCTGATTACGGTCTGGGTGGAATTTCATCGCTAGGCGTTTGTACGCCTTTTTGATATCACGCTCTGATGCATCGCGGCTTACGCCTAATACTTCGTAAAAATCACGTTTTGACATGTTTCTCGTCACCAAATTTATTACTGCAAACGGTCAACACCGCTTGGTGTTATATCTACCTAACTAATGGCTCTGGATTTTAGCGATCCCACACCAAAAAGACACTTTTAGTTAGATGGACATAATGTACAAACATACGGGCGTAAGAGTCTCCTCAAACGCCCGCATCATAGTTAAGTTAAGTCCGAATCAAGAATTACTTCTTGTCGTCTTTGACTTCTTCGAACTCTGCGTCAACCACATCGTCTTGAGCGTCGCTGCTTGCTTGCTCGCCACCTTGTGCTTGCGCTTGAGCTTGCTGCTGAGCGATTTCCATCAGTTTCTGAGCCGCAGTCATCAGTGCTTGAACTTTCGCGTCGATCGCTTCTTTGTCTTCGCCTTTACGTGCTGTTTCTAGCTCAGAAATCGCGGCTTCAATCTTCTCTTTCTCGTCAGCTGGAAGCGCATCACCCGCTTCTTCTACTTGCTTACGAGTACCGTGAATCATTTGGTCCGCTTGGTTACGTGCAGTCGCTAGCTCTTCGAACTTCTTGTCCGCTTCTTTGTTCGCTTCTGCTTCTTGAACCATTTTCTCGATGTCTTCATCGCTTAGACCACCAGACGCTTGGATAGTGATCTTCTGCTCTTTGCCAGTCTGCTTGTCTTTCGCTGACACGTGTAGAATACCGTCCGCATCAAGGTCGAAAGTCACTTCGATTTGTGGCATGCCACGTGGCGCAGGCTGAATGCCTTCTAGGTTAAATTGACCTAGAGACTTGTTGTACATCGCTTGCTTACGCTCACCTTGAAGAACGTGGATGGTTACCGCGTTCTGGTTGTCTTCCGCTGTCGAGAAAACTTGGTTCGCTTTGGTTGGGATAGTGGTGTTCTTCTCAACCAATTTAGTCATTACGCCCCCCATTGTCTCAATACCTAGAGACAGAGGTGTAACGTCAAGTAGCAGTACGTCTTTCACGTCACCCGCAAGTACGCCACCTTGAACAGCAGCACCCATAGCTACGGCTTCGTCAGGGTTTACGTCTTTACGCGCTTCTTTACCGAAGAACTCTGCAACTTTCTTCTGAACCATAGGCATACGAGTCTGACCACCGACTAGGATAACGTCAGTGATTTCATTCACTGAAAGATCCGCATCCGCTAGTGCGACTTTTAGTGGCTCAAGTGAACGTTGAACAAGGTCTTCAACTAGAGATTCTAGTTTCGCACGCGTCACTTTCACATTCATGTGCTTAGGACCCGTCGCATCCGCTGTCACGTATGGTAGGTTTACGTCAGTTTGAGAAGTCGAAGAAAGCTCGATCTTCGCTTTTTCTGCCGCTTCTTTCACACGCTGCATCGCTAGAGGATCTTTCTTAAGATCGATGCCTTGCTCTTTCTTGAACTCTTCAACGAGGTAGTTGATAAGGCGGTTATCAAAGTCTTCACCACCTAGGTGAGTATCACCGTTGGTTGCAAGAACTTCGAACGTTTTCTCACCTTCAACTTCATCGATTTCGATGATAGAGATATCGAACGTACCACCACCTAAGTCATAAACCGCGATAGTGCGATCGCCGCCTTTCTTGTCTAGACCGTATGCCAACGCAGCCGCTGTCGGTTCGTTGATGATACGTTTTACTTCTAGACCTGCGATGCGACCTGCATCTTTGGTTGCTTGACGCTGAGCATCGTTAAAGTAAGCCGGTACAGTGATGACCGCACCTGTTACTTCTTCACCTAGGAAGTCTTCCGCTGTTTTCTTCATTTTCTTCAGAACTTCAGCAGAAACTTGAGGTGCTGCCATTTGTTGGCCTTTCACTTCAACCCAAGCGTCACCGTTATCAGCCTTAACAATCTTGTATGGCATGATTTCGATGTCGCGCTGAACTTCTTCGTCTTCAAAACGACGACCGATCAAACGCTTGATTGCAAATAGCGTGTTTTCAGGGTTAGTAACTGCTTGACGTTTCGCAGGCTGACCAACCAATGTCTCGCCGTCTGTGTAAGCAATTACCGATGCAGTAGTGCGTTCACCTTCTGCGTTTTCAATCACGCGTGGTTTGTCGCCGTCTAATACAGCAACACAAGAGTTAGTAGTACCTAAGTCAATACCAATGATTTTACCCATCAGGCTATCTCCGAATAAATTCTATTTTCGTTGTGCTATATCCCCTATGTGGGGATGGAGAATCGGGTTTCAACCCTTGCTCACAAACAAAAATAATCATGTTTGCTTCTCTATGCCCCTTAGATAAGGTCTGGAATTACCTTTTCAAGGGACAAAATGAAAAAAATCGTAATTTTTGTTTAGAAACAACAAAGCGAGGCCGAAGCCTCGCTTTGCTCGCTACTCTATCGCGCATAATGTCGCGATTATTTCGGTTTACTTCGCTACCATCACCATGGCAGGACGAATCACGCGTCCGTTCAACTCATACCCTTTTTGCATCACAAACATCACCGTGTTCGATTCATGATCAGGGCTTTCCTGAATGGACATCGCTTGGTGCTGCTCAGGGTTGAACGCTTCACCTTCTGGGTTGATCTCTTTCAAACCAAACTTAGACACGGTATCGACAAACGTTTTGTGCGTCAGTTCAACACCTTCAAGAATCGGCTTGACTGCTTCATTCTCACCGTCTGCCGCTTGAATCGCACGCTCTAGGTTATCAATCACTGGTAACAGCTCTTCAGCAAACTTATTCAATGCGTATTTACGTGCTTTGTCGATCTCGGTTTCCGTACGACGACGCATGTTTTCGACTTCTGCTTTCGCGCGCAATACACCGTCTTGCTGTTCTTGAATTTTCGCTTCGCTTGTCAGTAGCGCCGCTTCTAGTTGAGCAATCTTCGCGTCTTTTTCATCACCCATCTCTTCAAGCTCAGCTTCCACTTCTTGTGCTGCCGCTTCGGCTTTTTCCGCTTCTTCGATGATTTGATCAAGCTCTTCTTCTTTAATCTTGTTTTCTTCGTTGCTCATGGTCTCTCCAGAATTCAATGTTCTTTGTACTTAACGGCTCAGTTTGCCACCACCAAATACAAAAAATTCGCACAATTAGCTAACTTGCCATTATTATGGGGATGTAGACTGTCGATTCAAGCCTATTTAGTGCGGAAAACTTATGAAAAAACCTTTTGAAGTGATCGCTATCATTGGTAAGCCCAGAGATCAGCAGGCTATCCAAACGCACCGAGAACTATACTCTTGGTTAAAATCAGAAGGTTATCAGGTTCTTATCGATGATCGCCTCAGTGAAATCTTAGATGACTTACCGCAACAAGATTTCGCCAGTTTGATTCGGCTGGGTAACGTCGCAGACTTGGCAATTGTCGTTGGTGGTGACGGCAATATGCTAGGCGCCGCTCGTGTGCTGTCGCGCTTTGACGTGCGCGTCATTGGTGTGAACCGAGGAAATCTCGGCTTTTTGACGGACTTAAATCCCGAAGACTTTCAAGCAGCGCTGAAAACCGTGCTAGCGGGAGACTACATTGAAGAAGAGCGCTTTTTACTTGAAGCGGAAGTCCATCGTCATGGCCAAGTTAAAAGCCACAACGCTGCGCTAAACGAAGCGGTGCTTCACCCCGGGCAAATTGCGCACATGATTGAATTCGAGGTCTATATCGATAACAGCTTCGCGTTTTCTCTGCGTGCGGATGGCATCATAGTCTCAACGCCGACCGGCTCTACGGCTTATTCGCTCTCTGGGGGCGGCCCAATTCTGTCGCCTAGCCTCAACGCTATCTCGCTTGTCCCTATGTTTCCCCATACCTTGTCGAGTCGACCTTTGGTCGTTGACGGAAAAAGGCGTATCAAGCTACTGGTGTCGCCCGATAACCGAGGCACACAGGAAGTCAGTTGTGATGGCCAAGTATCATTGCCCGTCTCACCGGGGGATGAAATCCATATTTATCAAAGCCCGAACGTCCTGAAACTTATCCATCCAACGGAATACAGCTACTATCATGTGCTGAGAAACAAACTGGGCTGGTCCAGCAAGCTTTTCTAACAAGCGGCCCTAAACAGAGATGAACACTTGAAAGGTTGATGTACGCGCATCAACCTTTTTTAATCGCCCTCACAAAATTTGTTGCCACCATCTTTACTGTATAAAGAAACAGTATATACTGTTTTCTTATACAGTATTGTTCATTTAAACAGGTGCTAAAAATGCTGGCTCATCTAAGTGTGAATAATTTTGCGATTGTAAAATCTCTACAACTTGAACTCTCTAAAGGAATGACAACCATCACCGGTGAAACGGGCGCAGGCAAGTCCATTGCGATCGATGCGCTCGGCTTATGCCTCGGTGGCAGAGCGGAAGCCAGCATGGTTCGCCAAGGTGAAGATAAAACGGAAGTCAGTGCCGCGTTCTCACTAGAAAACAATATTCACGCAACACGATGGCTAGAAGATAACGACCTGCTCGATGGGAGCGACTGCATTTTGCGTCGTATCATTAGCAAAGAAGGCCGCTCACGAGCCTTCATTAATGGTAGCCCAGTCCCTCTCTCTCAGCTCAAGTCGCTTGGACAACTGCTGATCAATATTCATGGCCAACACGCGCATCATCAATTGATGAAACCTGAACACCAACTCGCCATGCTCGATCAGTACGCTGGGCATATACACTTGCTCAAAAGCACTCGTAATGCTTACCAACTCTGGCGTCAGGCGGACATTCATTTCAAGCAACTTAAAGAAAATAGCGCGGCAAACCTTGCGCAAAAACAGTTGCTTGAATACCAAATTAAAGAGTTAAACGAACTCTCTCTAGGGGAGGAAGAATATGAAGAGCTCGAACAAGAACACAAACGCCTCTCCAACAGCGGAGAGCTCGCCACCACCTGCCAACAAGCCATTGAGCTTATTTACGAAGGTGAAGAAGTTAATGCGCTTAGTATTCTCCAATCAGCCAGTCAGTCCTTGATTCAACTTGCAGAACTCGACGATAAGTTAGCTGCACTGCCTAATATGCTGGCGGAAGCCCTGATTCAGATTGAAGAGGCCAACAATGAGCTTCGCAACTACCTCGACAATATTGACGTTGACCCTGCGCGCATGGCTTATGTAGAAGAGCGATTCTCCAAAGTGATGTCTATCGCACGTAAACACCATGTGATGCCAGAAGCTTTATATCAACATCACCAAGAGTTGTTGGCACAAATCGACGCGCTAGACTGCTCCGATGAAAAACTCGAGCAACTGGAAAATGAGGTGAGCCAGACTTTTGCAACCTTTGTCGAGCACGCAGAAAAACTGAGTAAATCACGTTCACGATATGCCAAAGAGCTCAACAAGCTGATCTCAGCCAGCATGCACGAGTTGAGTATGGAAAAAGCGAAGTTTTGTATCGATGTGGTCAGTGATACGGCGCATCCTTCACCACTTGGCCTCGACCAAGTATGCTTCTTAGTCTCAACGAACCCCGGCCAACCACTTCAACCGATTGCCAAAGTGGCATCTGGAGGGGAACTTTCACGCATTTCCCTAGCCATTCAAGTCATTACTGCGCAGAAAGTCGACACACCAAGCCTCATTTTTGATGAAGTGGATGTCGGTATCAGTGGGCCAACCGCCGCCGTAGTCGGTAAAATGCTGCGAAAATTAGGCGAATCTACCCAGGTTCTCTGTGTGACTCACTTACCGCAGGTCGCCGGATGTGGCCACCAGCAACTGTTTGTTGCCAAAAACACCAAAGCAGGTAAAACCGAGACCCAGATGCGTGTTCTCGATCGCAATCAGCGCATTAGCGAGCTTGCCCGCTTGTTAGGTGGAAGTGAAATTACCGACTCAACCTTAGCCAATGCAAAAGAGCTCCTAGTCGCCGCTTAGGGTGTTCAGCAATAGATCGCGCTCAGGTTAGGTAGCCAAAGTTCCCTACCTCAGGAATTTTGGCTCGAATTTGCAACCTAATTCAAAAATCATGGTCTGAAACAGTTCAAATGCCGATGAGCTTTTTACATTACAAGCAAGCTTGTTTATTATCGGCTCAGTTTTAGAACCCTCTGCAGTAAGAATACTCGTATGCAACTAACTAAGTGGCTTATCGCATTACCACTCGCGATCACAACCCTGACTGGCTGTTCATTATTAGAGAAGCTGGTGTATCGCATTGACATCAACCAGGGCAACTATGTTGAGCAAGAAGCGGTAGAAAAACTTAAATTCGGTATGACCAAAGAGCAAGTACGTTATGTAATGGGCTCACCGATGTTGGTTGAAAATGGCTACCCTGACACTTGGTACTATATTTACCATCACACAAAAGGCCACCATGACTCGATTCAGAAAAACTTAGTGGTCAACTTCAATGGCAATGGTCAGCTGGTTGATGTGACTGGCGACTTCACCGCCAGTGACGATTTTTTTGAAAGTATCAATTAATAAAGTGCCTATTCGTTGAGGCGCTATTCGCGTAAAAATGTAAAACGCTGACAAGATGTCAGCGTTTTTTGGTTAGGCCTGTTCTTTCCTAAGCGGGTTCTTTTTGCCCCCTGTCACTGGATCTGCGCTTCCGGCCGCTTTGGCTTGTTCTGCTCGCTTGCGTCGGATCTCTTTCGGGTCCGCTAATAAAGGTCGATAAATTTCGATTCTATCTTTGTCTCGGACAGTCGCATCCAACTTCACATTGCGACTAAACACCCCAACTTTATTTTTTGTTAGGTCAATATCGGGATAGCGTTCCAAAACGCCAGATTGCTTGATGATTTCCTCAACCGTCATCGACTTGTTGACCACCAAAGTGTAGACCCGCTGCTCATTGGGTAGCGCATACACCACCTCAACATGGATCATATCAGACTCAATACTCATAGCAGTTATACACCTGTTTCGCTCTTGCGGTAAAAGCATTGACCATATTGCTCGTCAACTCATTGAAGATTTTACCAAAGGCCATCTCAATCATTTTGCTGGAAAACTCAAACTCTAACTTTAGCTCTACTTTACAGGCTCGCTCATCCAGCGGTGTAAAATACCACCCCCCTTTCAAGGTTTTGAATGGGCCATCGACCAAATTCATGATGATCGCCTCGCCAAAGCGCAACGTGTTTGAGGTAGTAAATGTCTTGCTGATACCCGCTTTAGACACATCGACCGACGCCACCATGGCATCCTGACTCTCTTCAATCACTCGAGAACCGGAACAGCCTGGAAGAAATTCGGGATAACTCGCCACGTCATTGACCAACTCATACATCTGCTCTGCGCTAAAAGATACCAGCGCTGAGCGACTGACTTGCTTCATATTGACTCCTTACGACTAAGCTTGGGCATCAAGCTGGCGATAATTTTACTTTTATTTGCACTCAGCGCAAACAAAGGGATTTGCTAAGCACTCAACCCTCTTTATAATGACCGTATTATGGCAAAGAAAAACTCAAAACAAAAAGCGGGTAGCAATACCATCGCGCTCAATAAAAAGGCTCGCCACGAATACTTCATCGAAGATGAGATCGAAGCAGGTCTAGAGCTACAAGGGTGGGAAGTGAAAGCCCTTCGCCAAGGTAAAGCCAATATTTCAGAAAGTTACGTATTTATGCGTAACGGTGAAGCCTTTGTGAGTGGAATGACGATCACTCCTCTAAATCAGGCATCGACACACGTAGTGGCGAACCCTACTCGTGTGCGAAAACTACTTATGAGCCGTCGAGAGCTCGACAACTTAACCGGACGCATCAACCGTGAAGGCATGACGCTTATCGCCTTGTCTCTCTACTGGTCTAAATCTTGGGTCAAAATGAAAATCGGCGTAGCAAAAGGTAAAAAACTACACGACAAACGTGATGACATCAAAGATCGCGACTGGCAGCGTCAAAAAGCTCGAGTAATGAAAAGCGCGCTGCGCTAATCTTAACCACTTAAACGCATAGTGCTAGACAGGCATCACTAATCTGGTACTATGCACCAACAACCTTGGGGCTGATTCAGGATTCGACGGGAATTTTGCAGTCTAAGGTGCATGCCGAGGTGCGGTAGGCCTCGTTAACAAACCGCAAAAAAATAGTCGCAAACGACGAAAACTACGCACTAGCAGCTTAATACCCTGCTGAGAGCTCTCTCGCCCTAGCTTCCGCACGTAAGACGGGGACCAACGAGGGATCAAACCCAAACGCGCTAGCCCGGATTCTCCCACCTGAGAGATGAACGGCGAATTATAATTCAGGTTAGTCATTCATTCGCGTGTCGGTTCGCAGGTGGGTGGCGAAATTAAAGATCGACTAAGCATGTAGTACCAAAGATGAATGATTTTCGGACGCGGGTTCAACTCCCGCCAGCTCCACCAAACGTTTGGAAAGGCGGTAAGTTATTGACTTACCGCCTTTTTTGTTTTTATTTTTCGTTCGTGTACCACTTGTACTAAAAATGCGCTATCTAAAGATATCCTCATCTGGTATTTGGCAATTAACTCGCCCCTATCGCAGCTTTCATAGCTAAAACAATCCATTCTGCTCATCAATAATTTTGACTTGCGCTCTATGAGTAATCATTTACTCATAAATAGTCTATCCGCATATTAATGAGTAAAAATTTACTCACAAGTTGAAAAAAAACGACTTTACGAGTAAAGTTTTACTCATTGATAAGTAGAGGTGTTGTCAATGGAAGAACTAACCGTACAAGCTTTTATCAGAGGTGAATGGATAGATATCGGTATCATCTCATTCCCTAAAAGTAGCCAACATAATTTCCGAGTGACTGAACTCAACTACCTCAGCGACTATGCGCTAGAACATCACGATAAAGATGACTTTCACGCTGTTTCACTAAATCATCCTGTCTCATTCTTTTTTAATGACATGGGTAAACCTGGATGGTTAACGTTTCTAGACGATATTATGCCTAGTGGTGCGAGTAGACGATACTGGCTCAAACACCTAGACATTGACGACCTTAGTTCTGATGAACAAGACTATGTTTTGCTCAAGTTTGGCACAATGTCGCCTATTGGTAACTTAAGAGTAAAAGACTCTCTTCCTGAGCGCTACGAAGTAGCAGACAACCTCTACTTCTCTGTTGATGATGTTAAAAATCGAGCTGGTGATTTCCTCGACTATGCACAGCAAAGAGGGGCCGCCGCGGGTGGTGCGACAGGGGCTGGAGGTGAAGCGCCAAAACTGATCCTCCGATGCGGTTTCGATCATGGATCGGGCAGCGAAAAAATATGGATTGACCCATACCAAGATGACAATAGCAACCACGACTTACATTACTTAGTAAAGTACCCTAGAGGCTCAAGAAGCACCATCGACTGTAATATTCTAAGAGCTGAGTTCTACTTCTACCACGAGCTAACAGAAATGGGAGTTGAAACAATCTCCACCGACGGAATGCGCTTGGAGGAAGGTTTAAACTACCCTTCCTTGTGGCTTCCTCGATTTGATGTTCAAATTATTGAGCAACAAATCTCGAGGTTTGGCATGGAATCTGTGTATTCCATTTTGAACAAAGGCGCTGGAGTCACTCTTGATCACGAAACAACAATCCGAACTCTCATAGAAAAAATCACTGAAAGCAATATGGTTAAACACCAAGGGTATAGGTTTGATACTCAAGCTTTCGTCATTGAGTGGGTGAAGAGAGATCTGCTCAACATATTGTTTGGTAATAGTGATAACCATGGCAGAAACACTTCATTCTTAAAAGGTGATGGAGTCATAAAGCTTGCTCCCGTATACGACTTCGCACCAATGAAAGCGGATCCTGAAGGCATTCCAAGAACAACAAAATGGAAAGCCCCACTAGAGGTTGGCGGCACTTACGACTTCGTAGGAATAGCGGACACCTTATCTGATCTCGTGCCAAAAGAAGTGTTATTACAAGAGCTAGAGGTTACAGCAAGTCAATGCATTGACTTAAAGCAGAGACTAGCATTACGAGGAGTGCCAGAACAAATCTTAGAGATGCCAGCCGTTGGACTTAATCATATATCAGAAAAGCTCACTAAATGGGGGCTACTATGAATCAGCCAAGCAATAAAGAGTCCGTACAAGATACAGTTGCTCGTCTAAGAGCAAAGCGAAATCAACATCAGCCCAAGACTGGGACGAATGCAACTCATTCGACCAAAGAACGATCGCAACTTAATACTCCGACGAGATCGAAAACTTCAAAAAACGCCAAAGCAGTCAGTGCAGCAGAACGCAAAAGAGAAGCAAACAAAATCATCAAACACTTATTGCTTGGAGAGCTAACACAAGGCCAAGCGTTGAAAAGTTTACGCATTAATATACTGGGACTCAAACAGGATGTATTCGCAAGACTTGTCGATGTCTCAAGAAAAACACTCTCAGATATAGAGAATGATCGGGGCAGCTACAACACAGAGATTCTCAACAAGGTGTTCAAACCATTTGGCTTAAAAGTCGGACTGATCCCTACTTCTGTCAGTACGTTAAAATCGCTGATAGATGATAAGCAAGCAGACTAAGCTCACTGAGCCTCAACGGCTTGTTGGCTTAGCTTATGCTTCATATGACCGAGTACGTAGCGCAGCGTGCCATAGTCGTATTGTTCATTGAACGCTTCAAACAAAGGCTTTAACTTGTTTTCATTGATGCTGTTAAGCGCAGTCGCTTTCTGTTCAATGTCGCTGAGCGCATCAGGGCTAAGATCCACTAATTGTTCGAGTTGGCACGCCCCGCTCTCAATGGCGGCGCTGAGGTGATTCTGTACCGTAGTCTCGGCCAGTTGACGGTGGGCAGCGACACTCGCAACCGACCCCATCTGGTGAAAGAGCTCAACCGACTGTTGCTCGGTATCGTTCAAGCGGCGCAGCTCAACAGGTTTATCTTCCATTACGGCTAACAGCGCTTCACCATATTGACTCACTTTGGTATCACCAAACCCTGAAATCTGACGAAGCTGATCCAATGTTTGGGGCCGAGCTTTGGCCATGGCTTTCAAACTGACATCTTGACAGATGACATACGCTGGCACGTTTTGCTCTTTCGCCAAGCGAGCACGTACGGCTTTCAAAGCAAGAAATTGCTCCGTATCTGAAGGAGATAACGACTCTGCGGCGCTCGATTTCGTCGATTGGTTCGACTTCGCTTTGCGCAGTGCTCGCAACTGGACACTCTGCTCGCCTTTTAAGATGGGACGACATTGCGGCGTGAGCACTAAACGGTTGTACTCACCTTCCACCCGTAGGTAATTCATCGCGATGAGTTGACGAAAGACGCCTTTCCATTGATTGGCATTGAGCTCGGTGCCAATCCCAAAGGTAGACACCTTGTCGTGACCGAATCGTTCAATGCGATCGTCGCGCTTTCCCAACAAGACATTGATAAGATATGTGACACCAAAACGCTGCTCACATCGGTATACCGTCGACAACGCCTTTTGAGCCGCCTCTGTGCCATCCCAAGTGGTTGGCGGCGTCAGGCAGTTGTCGCAGTGGCCACACGGCTCCTTCATCTGCTCATCAAAGTAAGCGAGAAGGGTTTGCCGGCGGCACGTCACCAACTCACAGTAACCAAGTAGGGCATTCAGTTTTTGAATTTGCACTTGTTTATAGGCGTCACTACCGTCTGAGTTTTCTACCATCTGGCGCTGCATCACCATATCTTGCATCCCGTAGGCCATCCAAGCATTGGCGGGGTCGCCATCTCGGCCCGCGCGCCCCGTCTCTTGATAGTAGGACTCCAAGCTTTTCGGTAAACTCAAGTGAGCGACAAAACGCACGTCGGGTTTATCGATGCCCATACCAAACGCAATGGTCGCGACGATGATCACGCCTTCCTCACGCAGAAAACGTTGTTGATGCTCATTGCGCTTTTCAACCGACATTCCGGCATGATACGCCAATGCGGTTCGACCTTTGCTCGCTAACCACTCTGCTGTCTCTTCCACTTTTTTACGCGATAGACAGTAGACGACGCCCGCATCGTTCGCGTGATGCGCAGAGATGAATGACCACAAGTCATTCTTTGCATTGCTTGGCTCACTGACGTAGTAGCAAATATTGGGGCGATCAAAACTGTGGACAAACACTTGGGCCGATTGAAGCGCTAGCTGACTGATGATCTCTTGCTGCGTACGCTTATCAGCCGTTGCGGTAAGTGCAATGCGCGGCACGTTCGGAAAGCGTTGATGTAAAACAGAAAGCTGTTGATATTCTGGTCGGAAATCATGTCCCCATTGGCTCACACAGTGTGCCTCATCAATCGCAAAGAGCGATACGCGGCACTCGGAGAGCAAGTCGAGGGTTTGCGGCATCATCAAACGCTCTGGGGCGATGTAGAGAAGCTGAATCTCTTCACGTCGAATCTGATCTTCAACTTCACGCTGTTCATAGCGATCTAATGTGGAGTTGAGGTAGGCAGCGGCCACACCGACTTGCGCTAATGCATCAACCTGATCCTTCATCAAGGCAATCAACGGCGACACAACCACCCCCACGCCTTCTCGCACAATGGCTGGGATTTGGTAGCAGAGCGACTTTCCCCCGCCTGTCGGCATCAAGGTGAGCACATCACCGCCTTCAACCAACGTCTCGATGATCGATTGTTGCTGATGACGAAAATGATCGTAACCAAATACAGAATTGAGTACCTCTAACGGGGTCGGGCGATGCACGGCGAATATCCAAAGTTTGAAAGACAGTACCACTATCCTACCTCAATAGGCGCATCAATTCAGAGGAGATAACTGAGGTGTCTGCGGGTAACATCACCTCTTTCCATACTTACGTGCAGCCGTTTCATTCACTTACTTGACTCAGCAAATATGATCCAGCTCTCCCAATGCAGGCCAATCTTGTCGTACAATATGAAGTGAAACGCAATTTTAAAAAAAACTTCACTCCCTCTTTTATAGTTAGGTTCCCTTGTGACACATCTCGACTGGTTCGTACTTGCGCTCTATTTCGTTTTCTTACTGATCGTGACCAACGCGTTCAAACGCCACGCTTCCAATGCCGACGGCTTTATTAAAGGCAATGGTGCAATGACGTGGTGGATGGCGGGCGCCACCGCCTTCATGACGCAGTTTTCGGCATGGACATTTACTGGCGCGGCAGCCAAAGCGTTTGAAGATGGTCTCAGCATCATGTTTGTCTTTTGGGGCAATGCGTTAGGCTTTTTTGTCTCAGCGCTCTTTTTTGCGTCGCGTTACCGCCGCTTAAGGGTTGCTACAGCGATGGATGTGGTGCGTCTGCGTTTTGACAAGTTGTCTGAGCAAGTCTTCACTTGGTCGAGTTTTCCCATCACACTGATTGGCGCAGCGATTTGGCTTAATGGATTGGGCGCCTTTTTGTCGGCGACCTTTGGCATTAGTATCGATGTCACCATCGTCTCTATTTCTCTGCTGGTGACCTTTATTGCCCTTACCGGAGGGGTTTGGACGGTCTCTGCGACCAATGTGATCCAACTGGTGCTGTTGGTCACTATCACCATGGTCGTTGGGGCCACTGCGGCCAAGCACGTCGTGAGCCTACCGGTTGAATCTTTGTCAAACACCGTCATGGGCGAGAGCATGCACACCTGGCAGATTTTCATTGCTTGGGTGGCCATCATGCTGCTGAAACAAACGCTAACCACTAATAATGCCCTCAGCAGCTATCGCTTCCTCACCACCAGCAATGAGAAAGAAGCATCACGCTCGGCGTTGCTGGCTGGCGCGCTGTTTCTCGTCGCACCGCTGCTTTGGTTTGCCCCGCCTTGGTTTGTTGCTTCACTCAATATTGATTTGGGCTTGAGCTACCCAGAGCTCGGAGGTGGAGCCAACAACGCCGCCTACCTTTACTATATCGAACACTACATGCCAAAAGGACTATTGGGGCTGGTGATGGTGGCGATGTTAGCGGCGACCGTGTCTCCGATGACCACTGCGCTCAATCGCAACGCCGGCATTGTAGTCAACAATGTCTATCTTTCCTTGATCAATCCGCACGCGAGCAGCGAGCAACAGATGCGTCTAGGTAAAATCGCCACAGTCGTGACCGGTCTGTTGGCTTGCGGCGTAGCACTGTTGTTTGCTCGTATCGAAGACTACAGCCTGTTCGACATCATGATGATCTTCTCTGCTTTGCTGCACATGCCGATGTCGATTCCCTCGCTATTGGCCATGCTCAACTTACGTACGCCACCTTGGTCTGGCTGGGCAACGGTTCTGGTCGGCATTCTGGTTTCCGCTTGGATGCATTTTGTGTTCGATGTTCATTGGCTTGAGCCTTTCATCGGCCCGCTCAATCACAGAGAAAGTGTTGATATGATGGTGGTGTGCAGTCTCCTGGCGCATGTGATCGTCACTGGTGGCTTTTTCCTTTCTACCGCTTTGATGACCAAACGCCCCTATTTCAATCACACTGTGAGTGAGCGAATCCACACTCCGATTTCCTCGCAAGAACAAACGCCGATTGATCACGCCAACGGCATTTTTATGGGGAAAGCAATGACGGCGCTGGGCGTCATCGTGGCGCTGTTTGCTGTCACCACCGACAACTTCGCCGATGGCACGATTTTCGTCGCGATTGGCGGTGCGATATTGGCGTGCGGTTTTGCCTTGATGTCGATGTCTCTGCGTTTACGAAAACTTGATTCAGCTTGCGCTGCTGAGTGTTAATTACTGGCGCTCTCCATTTAATTAAGCAATCACGCTCTTATCCCACGGTGCAGAGTTCGGCTGCACATTTTTGAGACTGTGGGTTGTGGGTTGTGGGTTGTGGCAAGATTTGATGGAAAGCTTACACAGAATCAAGCACTTCGCAAAACGAGGTTCGCCTAGCGATGTAAAAAGGAAAATAAGCATCGCAAATTTGAAAAAGATAGCTAAAATGTGCGTTTGCTTTGATTTGACTAGAGCAAACATGCCTGTGTAACCGTCCGTTTTTCTGAGGAAGTGACATTGAAAACGCTACATCTTTCCGCACAAAACCAAAACGATATCGAACAAGCGAAGTCGCTTCTTGCTTCTGGCGAGTTAGTGGCGATTCCGACCGAAACCGTTTATGGACTCGCGGCAGATGCCACCAACCCAGAGGCGGTAAAGAAGATTTTCGCGGCGAAAGGCAGACCGGCAAACCACCCGTTGATCGTACACATTGGCCAAGTGCAGCAGTTATCCGATTGGGCGACGGAGATCCCAGAGGAAGCGTACACCATTGCTAATGTCTTTTGGCCTGGTCCGGTTACCCTGCTACTAAAGAAATCGCCACAAGCTAATTCGGTCGTCTCGGGCGGTCTAGAGACCATTGGCGTTCGCATGCCAGCACACGACGTGTTTAATGAACTGCTCTCTAGCGGGCTCGCCGTTGCCGC
The DNA here is from genome assembly GCF_059833955.1 of Vibrio sp. R15-SG3-ISO1A. Classification (NCBI taxonomy): domain Bacteria; kingdom Pseudomonadati; phylum Pseudomonadota; class Gammaproteobacteria; order Vibrionales; family Vibrionaceae; genus Vibrio; species Vibrio sp. R15-SG3-ISO1A. The sequence goes on along the minus strand of NZ_JCBDGH010000070.1, from coordinate 135,078 downwards.
CCCATCCGCTAACCCTTATAAGAAACTGAGTCCAACCTCAGCGTCACACGTACTCAAATCGCTAGGCGGTCATATCGCTGCGGTGCTTGATGGTGGAGATTGTGCTCATGGCCTTGAGTCAACGATTGTCGATCTCACGCAACGTCCATTTCGAATCCTTCGCGCAGGTCCCATTAGCGCGGCGCAATTGTCACACACATTAGGTGAAGAAGTGTGTTCGCCTCAAGCGCATAATGTCGCCGTCCCGGGTAACGTGACCAGCCATTATCAACCTAACACCTCAGTGAAGTTGGTCGACATTGATCATCTACCGGAAGTAAAGGGACAGGTGGCTTTGCTACACTACTCACCGTTACCTACGGATTTGAATGTTCGAGCAATGAAAATGGCGGATAACGTGGCTCAGTACGCACACGACCTGTACCGCGCGCTTGATGATGCTGACCAATGGCACTGCGATGAGATTTGGGTAGAAACGCCACCTCGCACTGACGAGTGGGTCGCGGTGCACGACCGCCTTGGCCGTGCACAATCCAAGCTGTAATCAGTACAGGCTGCGCTAGCGGGTCATTTTTTTTACAAACACCACCACAAATAGGGCCATGGTGAAACTGCCTAGAAAGGCCTCAAGCGCAGCAATAAACCTCGCAACACCAACCGGTGAGATGTCACCGTAACCGAGCGTGGTAAAGGTCACCACACTGAAGTAGAGCGAGTTAAAAAACTCCAACAGATAAAAACGCCAGCCCGTCACCCCTTCGTAAATCGGATGCGCCCCTGTGGTATCAAGAAAGAAATAGGCCATCGCGCACACCATGATCAAAAAGATCGAAAACAGCACTACGCGGACGGGATCTTCGCCATAGCCACAAAACAGATCGACCGCTTTGGATATACACCGTTTGGTACTGAATTTGGGTAACTGATAACGACGAAAACGCATCTCACGTTTAAAGAAGTCTCCCGCCATCTCAAACAGTCCTTGTTTTTCGCACTGTTTACGAATGTTACGACACACCTCTTCCGCCTCCTGATAGAGACTGGCGGTGAGCGTTCTATTGTGCTTTTTCTTTGCTTGCCTGGCATCGAGTTCTTGTTTTAGGTAGCGTCCCCACTCGACATTTTCTAGCTTGGCACGCCCAAGATCTGCGCCCAATAAATTGCATTTATCCAATTTCGCGCAATGCAGATTGGCGCCGAGCATCTTGGCTTTCATCAAAGAGGAGCCGCGAAGATCTAAGCCGAAAAAATGCGCATCGGTGAGGTCTGCTCGATAAAAATCGGCCTCACGACAAAGATACCCGTCTTTACTGCCTCGATTGACCAAGTCTACATCCGTCAAATCGGTTTTCGCTAACTGAAAGCCATCCAGTGGCTTGCCCTCTGCGGCCCATTGCTCCACTTGCTGTTTGATGTCGTCATTACTTTTATCGATGTTCGGATCATGCCAATAGCACAGCCCTGACTCACCACTAATTTGATCGCAGCACCAACCATCTGGATTACGATAGCTGCATAACTGCTCATTCGAATTCATACATGCCGCTCCCTCACTCTGCCAACAAAAGGCTATCCCGTTGACTTTTTAAAGTGTAGAGCCAATAAGACACAGCGCCAGATTAATTGGCGATGGTGACCATCACCGTAGTTTACTCACCCACATCGCACTGCGCTCTTAACCACTGTTTGAAGACCCGCGTGTGTGCGTTGTCCACATGGGTCAACACAAAGTACCCTGCGCCAGCAGGGATGGGCTCATAAGGTGCGACTAACCTTTGCATCGAAACTTCATCGCCCAGCAATGCCATACGAGCCAAAGCAACACCCACGTTCGCCTCTGCTGCCGACATCGCCATATCGGTGCGATTGAAAAAGTGACCACGTTGGCAGTCAAAATCCATCCCTTGCTGCTTGGACCAATAGCGCCACTCATGATCTCGAACGGCTCCTTGCCAAAGCATCGCATCATGCAGCAACGTCACCCGCGACCACGCCTCATTGGGCGAATGCGACGAAAAATGCTGCTGATAGTAATGGGGGCTCATCACTGGGAGCAGTGACTCCGCCATTAACAGTTCAGCGCGATCATCTTTATAGGGGATCGGGCCATAGTCGATCGCAATATCAAAGTCCTTATACTGGCTATCCACCAATGCGCCCTCGGCAAAGGTGTGAACTTGAATCGTCGGGTGTAATCGATAGAAACTCTCTAAACGAGGGACGAGCCATTTAAACGCGAAAGAGGGGGTTAACTTCAGACGAATCTGCGCTGCTTCGCCGGAGGATCTCACTTGCGCGGTCACTTCTTCGATGGCTAACAGATGCGGCGTCACCCCGTCGATCAGTTTTCTCCCCTGCTCGGTTAAGCGAATCCCGCGCGGATGACGTTCAAATACACTAAAACCCAAATGTTGTTCAATGGACTTTACCTGCTGACTGATGGCTCCCGGCGTGAGGTTTAGACGACTTGCTGCTTGGCTTATCGTCGGGTACTGCGCGACTTGGCACAGTAAATGAACACCTTGAAATAACATCTGGGTCATGAGCACTGCTTTTAGTTTTTCTAAATTATGTGTTTAATTTTTATCGATTGTTACGCAAATGTAAATCACAGATTCTTAGCCAAAATACCAATGAGGAGAATGATGTGAAGGTTGTGGTGATGGGCAGTGGAGTCATCGGACTCACGAGCGCTTGGATGCTCAATCAAGCAGGATGTGATGTGACGGTTATCGATCGTCAATCTCGCGCAGGCGAAGAAACCAGTTTTGCCAACGCAGGGCAAATCTCTTATGGCTACTCTTCTCCTTGGGCCGCTCCCGGTATTCCGCTCAAGGCGATCAAATGGTTATTCGAGCAACATGCGCCGCTAAAGATCAAACCTATGGTGAGCCGCGAGCTATTCATTTGGATGACGCAAATGCTGCGTAACTGCCAGCTAGAGCGCTATCGAGTGAACAAAGCCCGCATGTTGACGATAGCAACTCGCAGCCAGAAGAGCTTAAAAAGGCTCAACCAAACGTACAAGCTCGATTATCAAGGACGCCAGAAAGGCACACTGCAACTGTTACGTCATACTCAGCAATTGCAAGCGGTAGAAAAGGACATGGCGCTGCTTGCCGAGGCAGGTACTCGCTTTGAACTGCTCGATACTAATCAGTGCCTTAACCAAGAGCCCGGTTTGGCTCATATGCAGGGTGAGCTGGTCGGCGGCCTCTATCTACCGGACGATGAAACCGGTGACTGCCACCTTTTTTGCCAAGAGCTCCAGCGTCTGTGTGAAGAGGCTGGCGTTCAGTTTCATTTCAATACCCGTATTCAACGTCTAACTGCATCTCATCAACGTGTCTGCGCCATTCACACAGATGCCGGTGATTTCACCGCCGATACTTTCGTTGTCGCAATGGGCAGTTACAGCAAGGCATTATTAGAGCCGCTGGGGATAACTCTCCCGATATACCCCGTCAAAGGCTATTCGCTTACCTTACCTGTCAGCGATGATCAGTATGCCCCCTCTTCCACCATTATGGACGAGACCTACAAAGTCGCCCTAACGCGTTTTGATGACAGAATCCGCGTGGCAGGTATGGCTGAATTGGCAGGCTTTGACGATAAGCTAACGGCCAAACGCCTGGCTACGCTGAATCATGTCGTCAGCAACCTATTCCCTCGCGGTGCCTCTTTTGAGCATGCACAATATTGGAGTGGGTTTCGCCCAATGACGCCCGATGGCACGCCGATCATTGGCCCAACACCACTGAGTAACCTCTTCACTAATACTGGTCACGGTACGCTAGGATGGACGATGGCGTGTGGATCAGCCGAAATATTAACCGACCTTGTCACCGGAGATCGTCATCAATACCCGCAACTGAGCATGAGCCGCTACGGCAAATAGTAGCATTCACTGAATTAACCAACATTATCAGCATATTTAAAAAATAGAAATTCTACTTTCCCATAGAACGCATCGACCACCAGATGCGTTTTACCATTCTCAGTTTTGGCACAAAAAGACTAATCGATGAAGTTTTAACCTATCATTTCTCTTCTGATTGGAATTTTGTGGATGGGGTCACGCCAAACAAGATTAATAGATAAATGATTTAACATTAAGGTTACAAAAAGGTTAATATGCTGTTCGCAATTAAACACAACACCCCTTTAAACGATATGCCGTTTTGTCACTAAAGGGACTCAACAACTAACAGGGAAATTCATATGCAGTCATTTGTTGATTTTATGAATGGGATTATCTGGAGCCCGGCACTGATTTACTTGTGCTTGGGCGCGGGTTTGTTCTATTCAATCATGACTCGATTTGTACAAGTTCGACACTTCACCGAAATGTGGCGTTTGCTTCTGTCTGGAAAAAGTTCTTCTAAAGGCATCTCTTCATTCCAGGCTCTGGCCGTTTCACTCTCTGGTCGTGTCGGTACAGGTAACATTGCAGGTGTCGCTGCAGCGATCGGTTTTGGCGGCCCAGGTGCTGTCTTCTGGATGTGGACAGTCGCATTTTTTGGCGCGGCAACCGCGTATGCAGAATCGACACTGGCGCAAATCTATAAAGAAGAAGATAACGGCGAATTCCGTGGTGGTCCGGCTTACTACATAGAGAAAGCCATGGGTCAGAAATGGTATGCGTGGATTTTTGCAGTCGCGACCATTTTTGCGTGTGGCTTCCTACTTCCTGGTGTGCAATCGAACAGTATCGGTAACGCAGTCGAAGCTGCATTTGGCTCAGGTGACATGATCGAAACGGCCATCGGCACCTTTAGTTTCGCGAAAATCTTCACCGGCACACTGATTTCTATCATTCTTGCGTTCATCATTTTTGGTGGTGTAAAACGCATTGCGAGTTTTACTCAGATTGTCGTGCCTTTCATGGCATTGGCGTACATCGTCACCGCTTTCATCATCATCCTACTGAACATTGGTGAAGTGCCACGCATCTTCTCAATGATCATCGGTGATGCATTCACACCGATGGCCGGTGTGGGTGCGGCGATTGGCTGGGGTGTTAAACGTGGTGTTTACTCAAACGAAGCGGGTCAAGGTACAGGACCTCACGCGGCGGCAGCGGCAAGTGTTGAGCACCCAGCGCAGCAGGGCCTAGTGCAATCTTTCTCTATCTACATTGATACTTTGCTTGTTTGTTCAGCCACGGCGTTCATGATCTTGATCACTGGCGCGTATAACGTTCACGGTGCAGAGGGCTTCATCATCCAGAATGTCGCGGCGGATATCGCGGCGAACGGCCCAGTGTTTACGCAAATGGCGATTGAAAGTGCACTGCCAGGCATCGGCAAACCGTTCATCGCTATCGCGCTGTTCTTCTTTGCCTTCACAACGATTCTGGCTTACTACTACATTGCAGAAACCAACGTTGCGTACATCCGTCGCCACTTCAAAGTTGACGGCTTGATGTTCATCCTTAAAGTCGCGTTGATTGCCGTGGTGTTCTACGGCACCGTCAAAACCGCAAACCTCGCATGGGCGATGGGTGACGTCGGTGTAGGTTTGATGGCGTGGTTAAACATTGTCGGTATTTTGATCATCTTCTTTATGTCAAAACCTGCCCTAAAAGCACTGAATGACTACGAAGAACAGCAAAAACAAGGTGTTGAAGAGTACACGTTCAACCCAGTGAAACTTGGCATCAAAGGCGCTGACTACTGGGAAGAAAAATACCGCAGAAAAACAGGACTCGATCCGAAAGCAGAGGCGGAATCAAAAACCAAAAGCGTTGAGCAACCTTCAACCTAATCGATAAATAAAAAGCAGTGGACGACCGTTTCGGTCATCAATAGAGGCAAACCAAGGTTTGCCTCTATTTTTTTGCTTGGCCGCTCATCCAAAGACGAAAAAAACCAGCCTGATAGGCTGGTTCTTAACATTTAGTCGGAAAAATTATTCCCACTCAATCGTCGCTGGCGGCTTACCTGAGATGTCGTAAACCACGCGAGAAATACCGTCCACTTCGTTGATGATACGGTTAGAGACTTTACCAAGGAAGTCATACGGTAGGTGTGCCCAATGTGCGGTCATAAAGTCAATGGTTTCGACTGCACGCAGTGACACAACCCAGTCGTACTTACGGCCATCACCCATAACGCCTACAGAACGAACCGGTAGGAAGACCGTGAACGCTTGAGAGACTTTGTGGTAAAGGTCAGCAGCATGCAGCTCTTCAATGAAGATCGCATCCGCACGACGCAGTAAATCACAGTACTCTTTCTTGATTTCACCAAGTACGCGCACACCAAGACCCGGTCCTGGGAATGGGTGGCGATATAGCATGTCGTAAGGTAGACCTAATTCTAGACCGATCTTACGTACTTCATCTTTAAACAGCTCACGTAGTGGCTCAACCAAGCCCATCGCCATATCTTCAGGTAGACCACCCACGTTATGGTGAGATTTGATCACGTGTGCTTTGCCCGTCTTTGACGCCGCAGACTCAATCACGTCTGGGTAGATGGTGCCTTGCGCTAACCATTTCGCGTTTTTCAGCTTCTTCGACTCTTCATCAAACACGTCAACAAAGACGTGACCGATGGTCTTACGCTTCTCTTCAGGATCCGACTTGCCTTCTAGTGCGGCAAGGAAACGCTCTTCTGCGTCGACTTTGATGATGTTTAGGCCAAATTTATCGCCAAACATATCCATCACTTGTTGACCTTCGTTTAGGCGTAGCAGACCGTTATCAACGAAGACACAAGTTAACTTGTCGCCAATTGCGCGGTGAACCAACATCGCTACAACCGAAGAGTCAACACCGCCGGATAGACCAAGGATAACTTCGTCATCACCCACTTGCTCTTTGATGCGAGCAACCGCATCTTCAATAATGGATTCAGAGGTCCAAAGACGCTCACAGCCACACACGCCAAGCACAAAGTTCTCAAGCATTTGTAGGCCTTGCTTGGTGTGCGTCACTTCAGGGTGGAACTGCACGCCGAAGTATTTTTTCTCTTCATTGGCCATCGCCGCGTAAGGACAGGTGTCCGTTTCGCCCACTTTGACGAAGTCTGCTGGAATCTCAACAACCTTGTCACCGTGACTCATCCAAACATCTTGGGTCAGGTCTAGGTCTTTAAATAGTGAAGATTCGCCTGACACTTTGACTTGCGCATAGCCAAATTCGCGTTCATTGGAACCGGCAACTTTACCACCTAGCTGCTCTGCCATTGTCTGCATGCCGTAGCACACACCGAGCACTGGCACACCAGAGTCAAATACGTATTGAGGAGCACGTGGCGAGTTCTCTTCGGTGACGCTTTCTGGTCCACCAGATAGGATGATACCGTCTGGGTTGAACTCACGAATATCTGATTCTTCAACGTCCCAACTCCACAGTTCACAGTAGACACCGATTTCACGTACACGACGTGCGACAAGTTGGGTGTATTGCGATCCGAAATCGAGGATCAAGATACGTTGGTCATGAATATTTTTGGTCATTTGAGCAGTCTTTTTAAGCTGGGTTAAGAAAACGAGGCGAGTGTACCCGCCTCTCTTCAATGCTTCAAGGAAAAAGCAAACGTTTTCGTCGAGGGTTTCTTGTCTAAGAAATTAACCGCGACGGTAGTTTGGTGCTTCCTTAGTAATTTGAACATCGTGGACGTGAGATTCCGCCATACCAGCACCAGAGATACGAACGAACTCAGCTTTGGTACGCATGTCTTCAATCGTCGCGCTGCCCGTTAGGCCCATGCTTGAGCGTAGACCACCCATTTGTTGGTGAACGATCTCTTTTAGGCGGCCTTTGTACGCGATACGTCCTTCGATGCCTTCAGGGACAAGCTTGTCTGCGGCATTGTCCGTTTGGAAGTAACGGTCAGAAGAACCTTGAGACATCGCGCCCAATGAACCCATACCACGATACGCTTTGTAAGAACGACCGTTGTAAAGAATCACTTCACCCGGAGCTTCTTCAGTACCCGCAAACATCGAGCCCACCATCACACACGATGCGCCAGCAACGATAGCTTTACAGATGTCGCCTGAGAAACGGATACCGCCGTCAGCGATAACGGGAATACCGTGTTGATTTGCCACTTCCGCCGCATCAGCGATGGCCGTTACCTGAGGAACACCCACGCCCGTTACGATACGAGTAGTACAAATAGAGCCTGGGCCGATACCGACTTTCACTGCGCTAACGCCTGCATCGATAAGGGCTTTCGCACCGGCACCCGTTGCGACGTTACCGCCAATGATATCGAGGTTAGGGTATGCCGCGCGAGTTTCACGGATACGGTTAAGAACGCCTTCAGAGTGGCCGTGTGAAGAGTCGATCAAAAGCACGTCAACCCCTGCTTCAACCAATGCCGCAACACGCTCTTCGTTGCCCGCGCCAGCGCCAACTGCCGCACCAACACGAAGACGACCACGCTCATCTTTACACGCGTTCGGTTTACGTTCTGCTTTATGGAAGTCTTTTGCGGTGATCATGCCCGTGAGTTGGAACTCATCGTTAACCACCAACACTTTTTCAACGCGCGCTTCGTGCATCTTCTCTTGCACTTCAGCGCGAGTTGCCCCTTCTTTTACTGAAGCAAGGCTCTCTTTTGGCGTCATCACTGAAGAGACTTTCTTAGTGAGGTCCGTAACAAAGCGCACGTCACGACCGGTGATAATACCGACCAGCTCGTTGTTCTCTGTGACGACAGGGAAGCCTGCAAAGCCGTGCTTGTCTGTCAGTGCAACCACATCCGCGATGGTCGCTTCAGGGTTAACGGTAACAGGGTCAGTGACCACACCCGCTTCAAATTTCTTAACTTTACGAACTTCTGCCGCTTGCTGCTCAATCGACATGTTCTTGTGGATAAAGCCAATGCCACCTTCCTGCGCAAGAGCGATAGCCAGACGGGCTTCCGTCACGGTATCCATAGACGCAGAAATCATCGGAATATTAAGAGTGATATTTTTCGTCAACTGAGTGCGAAGATCAGCTGTGTTTGGGAGAACGGTGGAGTGTGCTGGCACAAGCAGTACGTCGTCGAATGTCAGCGCTTCTTTGGCAATTCTTAGCATTTGCAATATCTCACAATTAGAGGAGTAAAAAGAACAATCCAATCTCATCGTTTCGCATAATGAGGGCAACCTATTCACACTAGAGTGTGCGAGAACAAAGTTGCATTTGGATTAGATATTGCGGACGGATTATACGGTCAACGCAAACGCTTGGCTACACATTTTTCTACTTTTTATTTGCAATCACCCCCTTGCTATGTATTATATTGCCGCTAATTTCCATACCCACGTCCATGGGATTAGCTGTGCCTGCATCCACCAATCAAAACATTTTCACTGTCTCTCGCCTCAACGCAGAAGTTCGCCTGCTGCTTGAAAACGAAATGGGTATCGTTTGGTTGGTCGGAGAGATCTCCAACTTCTCTGCCCCGGTGTCTGGTCACTGGTATCTCACCCTTAAAGACTCCCGAGCTCAAGTCAAATGCGCGATGTTTCGCGGCAATAATCGTCGTGTCACGTTCAAACCGGCTAACGGCAATCAAGTATTAGTCAAAGCGCGTCTCTCGTTGTATGAACCTCGCGGCGACTATCAGTTGATCATTGAAAGCATGCAGCCGGAAGGCGATGGCCGACTCCAGCAAGAGTTTGAAGCGCTTAAAATGAAGTTGGCCGCTGAAGGCCTGTTTGCACAGACTAACAAGAAGCCGCTGCCTGAGCATCCGAAACGGGTCGGCATCATTACCTCGAAAACCGGCGCGGCGCTCTACGATATTCTGGATGTACTGAAGCGACGTGACCCTTCACTGCCGGTGATTATTTACCCGACATTAGTACAAGGTGACGATGCCGCGATTCAAATCGCGCAAGCCATTGGTTGTGCCAACAGCCGTAACGAATGTGATGTATTGATCGTCGGTCGTGGCGGGGGCTCTCTAGAAGATTTATGGTGCTTTAACCACGAGGTCGTAGCTCGGACGATTGCGGCGAGCCAAATCCCGATTATCAGTGCGGTTGGACATGAAGTGGATGTGACCATCGCCGATTTCGTCGCCGATATGCGCGCGCCTACCCCCTCGGCAGCCGCTGAGCTAGTGAGCCGCGATAACAGCCATAAAGAGCAAGCGCTCGCTAGTCGTGAGCATAAACTGCTCAGTGCGTGGCGCCAGAGAGTGTCTGAGCAACAACGCAACCTGACTGGCCTGCTGCATCGTCTCGAACGCCAACATCCTACTCATCAGCTTCAACGTCAGAGCCAGCAGTTAGATGAACTCGAAATTCGCCTCAAGCGAGCGATGGATAATGGATTGCGCAGTGCAGAGCAACGAGTCGAGCGACTGCACTACAAACTCAACCTGCATAGCCCTGCACATAAACTCGCCAATCAACACGCAAGCATGATCCGTTTAGAGCAACAACTGATCGACGCGATGAATAAACGTTTGACCTATCAACGCCATCAACTCGCGTTAGCGGCTGAAACGTTAGATGCGGTAAGCCCACTGGCGACATTAAAACGTGGCTACTCGATCAGCCAAAACGCACAAGGCGATGTGGTGACCTCCACAAAGCAAATGAAATCAGGTGACACCTTAGTCACCCGATTAGCCGATGGCACCCTCTTTTCTACGATTTCTTCGAGTCAATAGGACGGAACTCAAATCGAATCGCTGATTTCGATTTGAGTTCATTGCACTGATTACAAAAATAATTTGCCGCCCCGCACGCTTGCAGCTTCTCTAATTCACTGTCGCACTGTGGGCACCAACCGATCTTGTTGTAATCATATTGGCACTGTGTGCAGTGGTAGTGGCCATTCCACTCCAGCTCTTGCTGACAACTTGGGCATAGATTGGTGTTCATGATCTGTGTTACCTTTTTAATTTAGCGTAAACTAATATACAAAAATCCCATCTCCAACTCAATATCACACCGACTAGCTTGCTCTCGTCGCTCTATGCTTCTATAAATGATCATAACAAGATCATCGGCAAAAGCCGCTGTGATCAGCGATCTCCCCCTAAAAGAACATTTATATAACCACACACCGAAAGCATAAGTTACATATGCTGCATTTCAATTTTAAAAAGCACGATAAACTAATAATGATTAATATTACACACCAAAACCAGAGTTAATAAAATGATCACTCATCCAAATACACAGTATGTAACTCGAAAATGAGTGGAAAAGAGGGATAGGCTCTTTGGTGGAGCCCATTGATGACATAAAAAAACGCCTTAGCAAGCTAAGGCGTTTTGACCATCATGTGATTATTCAGATAGGGCTACTTCTTACGGTTTTTCACCATGCCCATTAAGCGTTTGCGTTTACGCTCTTGTGATAGGGTCATCTTGCTCGATTTACCTTCATACGGGTTTTCACTGTTCTGGAAAGTAATTCGAATCGGTGTGCCCATAATCTCAAGCGATTTACGGAAGTAGTTCATCAAGAAGCGCTTGTAAGAGTCTGGAAGCTCATTCACTTGGTTGCCGTGAATCACCACGATCGGTGGGTTGTATCCCCCAGCGTGGGCGTATTTTAGCTTCACACGACGTCCACGTACCAAAGGTGGCTGGTGATCGTCGGTTGCCATCTTCATGATTCGGGTCAGAACAGAGGTACCCACGCGAGTAGTGGCAGACTTGTACGCCTCTTGAACCGATTCAAACAGGTGACCTACACCCGTACCGTGTAACGCCGAAATAAAGTGAATGCGTGCAAAATCAACAAAGCCTAAGCGGCGATCCAGCTCTTTCTTGACGTGCTCTTTCACGTCCATATCAAGGCCATCCCACTTATTAACCGCAATCACAATCGAGCGTCCAGCGTTGAGCGCAAAACCGAGTAGGCTTAAGTCTTGGTCTGATATGTTTTCACGCGCATCAATGACCAGAAGAACCACGTTCGCATCTTCAATCGCTTTCAATGTTTTCACCACCGAGAACTTCTCAACGGTTTCATTGATGCGTTTACGACGACGCACACCAGCGGTGTCAATTAGGACATATTCACGGCCGTCGCGTTCCATCGGAATGTAGATAGAGTCACGAGTGGTACCCGGCATATCGTACACAACCACACGCTCTTCACCCAGAATACGGTTAGTGAGTGTCGACTTGCCAACGTTAGGTCGACCGATGATCGCCAATTTAATCGGCTGATCTTGTAGGCGTTTAAACTCTTGCTCCGCCTCTTCCTCGCTGTATTCCAGTTTTTCTTCTTCATCAATGAAGTCAGTGAGGTCTTCAATTTCGCCGTTGGCTTCTTCAAGTAACTGCTCAGCAAACGGGTTAAGCGCACGATCAATCAGTGCACCAACACCACGGCCATGAGCGGCAGCGATTTGGTACATGTTGTCCATACCCAGTTGCCAAAACTCAGCGCTGGCCGCTTCGGCATCAATACCGTCGACTTTGTTTACCACCAGCATCGCTGGCTTTTCAATCTTACGTAGATGAAGGGCAATGGCTTCGTCCGCCACAGTCAGACCCGCACGGCCGTCCACCATGAATAGCACAACATCCGCTTCATCAATCGCGGCGAGTGACTGCTGGGCCATTTTGGTTTCAACGCCCTCTTCCGTGCCGTCGATACCGCCAGTGTCTACGACGATAAATTCATGTTGACCAAGTTTCGCTTGGCCATATTTACGGTCGCGAGTTAAGCCAGGGAAATCCGCCACTAACGCATCACGCGTGCGCGTTAGTCGGTTAAACAACGTCGATTTACCAACGTTTGGACGCCCTACAAGAGCAACAACAGGTACCATAACAACCTCTACAATCTTTTTCTCATATGTAGTTATAGGTAAGGACTGATGACGAGACCAATTTTTACCTATAACCACGTAGCGTTAACAATAAAACGGCTCCCAACTGAGTAACCAGCTAGGAGCCGAATGTGAATTATATCACATGATTATGGGTTGATCGTCTGTTTCTTTACATCGCCATTGCGAGTAACCGTGACAAATCCACCCGGTACGGCGATAGGTGCGACCGCGAAGCCGCTGTCATCTAATTGCTGCTGAGCAACAAATTCGCCGGTACGTCGATCAATCCAGTGCAAGAAGCCTAGACTATCACCCACGACTACATAACCATTGAGCATGACTGGCGCCGTTAGCAAACGGTGCTCAAGCTGATCATTGCTCCAAAGCTCAGTACCACTGCGCGCATCAACCGAGACAATGTGGTCTTTATCAGTCACCAAGAATAAACGACTGCCTTCACTCGCCATATCGGTGGATGAAGAGTAGTTACGCTTCCAGCTTGGCGTGCCTGAACGCAGATCAATCGCGGTCAACTGCCCGTTGTAACCGACAATGTATAGCGTACTGCCCAAAATCAGTGGTGAAGCATCAACATCCACCAAACGATCGATTTCGGTCGCCCCTTGTGGTGTACCAATGGGTTGTTGCCAAATCAATTGACCACGCTCGACAATCGCTGCCGCCAAACGTCCGTTCGCCGTTCCCCAGAAGACGCCTCCAGACACCGTCACAGGCGCGCTGTTACCACGCAGAGTCAGGTTCGGCACTTCAGTGCTGATGGTCCATTTGCTCTCGCCCGATTCTTGATCCAAGGCGATAAGCACACCGTCACTGGTATGAACAATCACTAAGTTACTGTCTACCGCAGGAGCAGCGAGCACTTCACCTTTGACAGCGGTCTGCCAATTGAGCGCCCCGTTTTCTTCATCAAGGGCAATCACCTGACCATTTTCACTGCCAATAAACAGCTGACCATAACCGGCGGTAATACCACCAGATAAACGTGCAGAGCCCTCTTTTTCCAGGTCCGCTTGCCAAATCGCTTTGCCCGTTTCAGGGTTGAGTGCTTTCACCACACCATCACGGCTGGCAACAAATACTTTATCGTAGGCGTATTCGGGTGAAAGTTGCGAGTAGTACATGCCCACACCTTTCCCTGCCGACGCACTCCATGCGCTCTTGGTCGTGAACTCATTGTCTACAACCGGTGTCGGCGCCATGATAATGGTGTCTTCCTCTCCAGCACACCCTGCAAGCAAGCCAAGAACCAGCGCGGTAGAGAGTGCTTTATTGAGCATTGTCTTCATGCGCATCCTTACTTAGCGAGATCGTCCAGCTTCATTTGCAGAGCCTGACTTGGCTCGCCAGACTGTTGAGCTTGGGTGTAGGCGGCATATGCCCCTTCTTCATCACCCTTGAGTAAAAGAATATCGCCTTTCAACTCTTCTACGCGCCCCATCCAACTTTCGTCGTTGATGTTAGCCAACTCTGAGATCGCCGCATCAAAGTCTGTTTGCTGAGCTTGAATACGCGCAATTCGGTAGTGAAGGATACTCAGCAGTGCTTGATCTTTAGTGGCCGATTTTGCCCACTCGAGCTGCGCTAGTGCTTCATCCAAATTACCTGCATCAACCTGAGCTTTCGCCAGTTGCATCGCCGCCAATACCGCGTATTGCGACTCGCCATTCGCCTCAATAAACCCTTGCACGTTAGCACTGGCATCTGCGCCTTTGACTGCCAACTCTTGAATCACGGTGGTGTAACTCTCAGAGGCCGCTTCCTGAGCTGCTGTGACGGAGTCTTGGTAATAACGCCAGCCAAACAGCCCCCCCAAACCAATGACGGCACCGAAAATAACCGCTTTGCCATTTTCTTTCCACCAATCTTTAATCGCTTCTACTTGTTGTTCTTCAGAATCGTAGAGTTCCACTTCCTGTCCTCTTAAAATCGAAAAAAGTGGCGCATAAAGGTCGCCACTTCCTGTTATCGGGTTATACCAACTGCGCTAGTTTGCTCGCCACATCGGCATGGCTGATGGTTTCTTGTGTACCACCAATCAGATCTTTCACGACGACCGTGCTGTCTGCGACTTCATTCTCGCCGAGAACCAGCGCCACCGCTGCGCCCACTTTGTCCGCACGCTTGAATTGCTTCTTAAAGTTGCCGCCGCCAAAGTGATTCATCACTCGCAGCCCTGGCACTTGCTCGCGCAACTGCTCAGCCAACTTCATTCCAGCCATCATTGTACCTTCCCCCGCGGTGACCATGTAAACATCGACGCTGCGACGCACATCGGTCAACTCAAGGGTTTCTAGCATCAGAACCAAACGCTCAAGGCCCATAGCAAAACCAACCGCAGGCGTTGCCTTGCCACCGAGTTGCTCAACCAGGCCGTCGTAGCGACCACCGCCACACACCGTACCTTGCGCACCAAGGCTTTCCGTTATCCACTCAAATACCGTGCGGTTGTAGTAATCCAAACCACGCACCAAACGCTCATTGACTGTGTATTCGATACCTGCTGCGTCGAGAAGTTCACAAAGGCCGGCAAAATGTTGCTTTGAGTCTGCGTCTAAGTAGTCAGACAGACGAGGGGCATCACCGAGTACCGCTTGGATTTCTGGGTTCTTGGTGTCCAAAACTCGCAGTGGGTTAGTGTGCATGCGACGCTTGCAATCGTCGTCCAGAATATCCATGTGCTGAGTGAGAAACTCGATTAACGCTTCGCGGTATTCAGCTCGCGCGTCAAGAGAGCCAATCGAGTTCAACTCTAGACGTACATGTTTATCAATACCAAGCTCACGCCACAGACGCGCCGTCATCATGATCAGCTCTGCGTCGACGTCAGGGCCATCGAGACCAAACACTTCGACACCACATTGGTGGAATTGACGGTAGCGACCTTTCTGCGGACGTTCATGACGGAACATTGGGCCCATGTACCATAGGCGCTGCTCTTGATTGTAGAGCAAGCCATTTTCAATTCCGGCGCGAACACAGCCCGCCGTGCCTTCTGGGCGAAGGGTTAAGCTGTCACCATTGCGGTCTTCAAAGGTGTACATCTCTTTTTCAACCACGTCGGTGACTTCACCAATCGCGCGGCTAAATAGATGAGTCATCTCAACAATCGGCATGCGCACTTCGTTGTAACCGTAAGCGCTGATTACGTTTTTCACTGCGGTTTCAAGTTTTTGCCACAGTGGAGATTGAGTTGGGAGACAATCGTTCATGCCTCGGATTGCTTGAATTGTTTTTGCCACAATAATTACCGTAATCGTTGGTTGAGAGTTATTACTCTTGTACTTTTACATCAATGCGATTTTGCGAATCCATCAACGCGGCTTTAGCGCGGATCTTCGCTTCGAGTTGACTCACGAGATCGTCGTTATCAAATCGCTCTTTTTGACGTTTGCCATCTTCGTAGAAGGCACTTTTCTTGTTACTGCCTGCCAAGCCCAAATGCGACACTTCCGCCTCACCGGGTCCATTGACCACACAGCCAATAATTGAAACATCCATCGGTGTGATAATGTCTTCAAGACGCTGCTCTAGCGCATTGACGGTGCCAATCACATCAAATTCTTGGCGAGAACAACTCGGACACGCAATAAAGTTGATCCCGCGAGAGCGGATGCGCAGCGATTTTAAGATATCAAAACCGACCTTGATCTCTTCAACTGGGTTCGCCGCAAGCGAGATGCGCAGCGTATCGCCAATCCCTTCTGCCAACAGCATGCCGAGTCCAACCGCAGATTTGACTGAACCCGCACGCGCTCCGCCTGCCTCAGTAATACCTAGGTGTAGTGGCTGATCGATTTTTTTCGCCAACAGTCGGTAGGAATCCACCGCAAGGAACACATCGGATGCTTTGACACTCACTTTAAACTGATCAAAGTTGAGGCGATCTAAGATATCAACATGACGCATCGCCGATTCCACCAAGGCTTCTGGGGTCGGCTCGCCATATTTCATCTGGATATCTTTTTCCAGAGAACCGCCATTCACGCCGATACGAATTGGAATGTTTTTATCCCTTGCACAATCGACGACCGCACGAATACGATCTTCTTTACCGATGTTACCTGGGTTGATACGCAAACAATCGACGCCGTATTCCGCAACCTTGAGTGCGATGCGGTAGTCAAAGTGAATATCCGCCACCAGCGGAATCGACACTTGCTGCTTGATCTGCTTGAAAGCCTCGGCAGCATCCATTGTCGGCACCGAGACGCGGACGATATCCGCACCCACATTTTCAAGGGCACGAATTTGAGCCACGGTGGCGTCAACGTCTGTAGTACGAGTGTTGGTCATCGACTGCACCGCAATCGGCGCACCGTCACCAATAGGTACGTCGCCCACATAGATACGAGTCGAGGGGCGACGTTTGATAGGAGATTCGTGTTGCATAGTAATGTCTAAGGTAAGGTGAATCTTGCTACTTTGCCTGAAGTATACCCAGAAAGGTCGACAGGTTCACTCGCTAATGTCATTGAAACGTTTTCTGGTGCACCTAAAATCACGCTGTAAGGAGACTGACCATCCAACTCAACCGACTCGCCACCTTTTTTGATGCCGGTCACGAGGGTTTTACCACTAGCGTCTTTCACCTGAACCCAGCAATCATCGCTAAAGCTCATCTCTAGACGGTTCGTCACTGCAACCGCCGTATCCGTTGTGCTCTCTTGCGGCGCATCAGCTTGTTCTGTTGAGTCTGATGCGGTCACAGTTTCTTCTGGGGACTCTAGCGCACTCTCTTCACGGATGATTTCAGTCTCTGACGACATCTCAGTTTGCGTGTTTTCGATCGTCTCAATACGACTCACATCGGAATCTTCACTAAGGATTGGTTCCATCGTTTCTTGAGTCTCTTGCGAAGGCTCATCTGGCATCGCCTCATCAAGCGAAACAAAGTCCAAGGTATCACTGCTGCTTGAGTCTGCACTCTGCTGCGTGGTTTCCTGCGCCGAAGATGGGCCCAAATCCAACATGTCATCCTGCTGATTTTGCCACCACCATAAGGAAGAGATCCCGGCAATCACGGCAAAAATACCCCACGTCAGAATCATAATGCGGCTGTCGTGCTTCTCTCGCTTGGTTTTACGTGAAAAGCTCTGCATCGATTGCTCTTTATGCTGAGCGGTGCCGCTGTGATCGAGCGCAGCCAATACGACTGACTCTTTTAGCCCCACTGCCTTTGCGTACGAACGAAGGTAACCGCGGGTAAAGGTAGCGACTTGGTCAGACTCGAAGTCATTTTTTTCCAAGTTTTCGATGATGGAGAGGCGAAGACGAAGCCTATCGGCAATCTGCTTTTGCGTTAATCCTAACTGCTCGCGCTTTTGCTTAAGTAGTGTACCCGCTTCAATATGTTCTTGTGGTTGATTGGTTTCTGTCGTTTCGTGTTCGGCAGTCATTATGAATTCATCTCTTTTAAGTGCAGGGCCTCTTCCGCGCGTGCTTTTCGTTATTCATTATTGGTAGCAATGGGGCAGAATTGGCGAAGTATCCGGGCAGCTAACTCATCAAAGAGGCAATATACGCCATCAAAAGTGTGAGGAAGCCACCAAAAGCATTAACTTTCAATTCTAATCTATATCAGAGATGAAACAACATGACAAAAGGTGATAATTCACAGCCAGCTCAAGGTTTTTCCTTAAATTGACATTAAGACGCAACATCTGATTACAAATTGTCGATAAAAAAGCCAGAGCAAAGCTCTGGCCTCCGGATTCATGCAAATTTAAGCATTCAATATGCGGTTAAACGGCTTTCACCTCGATGGTTTCACCTTTGGCCGCTTTTAACATGGCAGTACGTTTGGTGCGGTCAATGACATCGCCGACCAACTGTCCGCACGCCGCATCAATATCATCCCCACGCGTCTTACGCACGGTCACGGTGTGATCGTACTGCATTAAGGTTTTCTGGAAGCGATCAATGCGAGAGTTGCTTGGCTTCTTATAAGGCGAGCCCGGATACGGGTTAAATGGAATCAGGTTGATTTTACATGGTGTATCTTTCATCAGCTCTGCCAATTCACGCGCATGGTCCATATCGTCGTTAACGTGGTCAAGCAGCACGTACTCTACGGTCACCTTGCCACGGTTGGCATTGGAAGAAGCTATGTAACGGCGCACAGACGCAAGAAAATCCTCGATATCCCATCGGTCGTTAATCGGCATGATTTCGCTGCGCAATTTATCGTTCGGCGCGTGCAAAGAGATCGCCAACGCCACATCAATCTTACCTGTCATCTGATCAAGGCCAGAGACGACACCCGATGTGGAGACAGTAACGCGACGTTTAGACAAACCAAAACCGAGATCATCTAGCATAATCTCTAAGGCTGGAATGAGGTTTTTCATGTTCAACAGAGGTTCACCCATGCCCATCATCACGACGTTGGTAATCGGGCGACGACCGGTCTCTTTTTCTAAGCCGATCTCACGGGCAGCTCTCCATACCTGACCAATGATTTCTGAGACTTTGAGGTTGCGGTTGAACCCTTGTTGAGCCGTCGAGCAGAACTTACATTCCAGTGCACAGCCCACCTGAGAAGAGACACACAAGGTCGCGCGATCGTCTTCAGGAATGTAGACAGTCTCGACATCTTGATCGCCCACCTTCATTGCCCACTTGATGGTGCCATCAGAAGAGTGTTGCGCCTCAGCGACTACCGGCGCTTTGATCTCACAGCGCGCGTGCAGTTTCTCGCGTAACTTTTTGTTAATGTTGGTCATGTTGTCGAAGTCATCGACACCAAAATGGTAGATCCACTTCATAACTTGATCGGCGCGGAATGCTTTTTCACCTAATTCTTCAGCGAAAAATTCACGCAAGCCCTTGCGATCGAAGTCGAGTAGATTGATTTTTTCAGTGCTCATGTAACCTCACAAACGACAGAACATTAATTAAGGGCGCGAATTGTACAGCCTTTATTCAGCGACAACAAGCGTTGTAAAGCCCTGTATTTCCTAAGGCGTTAATTCAACTTTGTTTATTAATTGAACTCGCCATTTACGCCGCGGTGATTTGCTTAATTTGCTCCACAATCGCTTTCAGCCCATTGCCGCGCGAAGGACTTAGATGCGCGATAAGTCCAAGCTTTTCAAAGTACTCATCCATATCAAAATGTTGGATTTGCTGCGCTGTTTTGTGGTTGTAAGCCGCCATCACGAGGGCAATTAAACCACGTACAATACGAGCGTCAGAATCGGCACAAAAGGTCCACACGCCGTCGTGCTGCTCGCAGACCAGCCACACTTGGCTCTCACAGCCTGACACCGTCACTTGTTCACTTTTCAGCGCATCAGGCATCACGGGGAGTTGCTTACCCCACTGAATCACTTGTCGGTAGCGATCTTCCCAGCAATTTAATCCTGACATAGTTCGAATGACGTCGTCCGCCGTTATCGTCTGGCCAAACACTGAGGAGGGTGCTTCACTCATTTCATTTCCACTCATTAGCGATATTTCTGAATCAATTTTTCCACAATACGCGAGACCGCCACAAAACCAAAAGTGGCCGTCACCACCGTGGCGGCGCCAAAGCCACTGGCGCAATCCATTCGCTTTGGCCCTTCTGCCGTTGACTTCACCCCACACACGCTGCCATCGGCTTGCGGGTACTTCAACTGCTCAGTGGAAAAGACGCAATCGATGCCAAACTTACGCTGCGGATTTTTGGGGAAGTTATGGTGCCGGCGCAAGGTATCTTTGATCTTTTTCGCTAGCGGATCTTGAATGGTCTTGGTTAAGTCCGCGACTTGAATTTGAGTCGGGTCAACCTGGCCACCTGCACCGCCCGTCGTAATCACTTTGATTTTGTTGCTGCGGCAGTAGGCGAGCAACGCAGCTTTTGCTTTAACACTATCAATCGCATCCAACACATAATCAAACTCTTTGCTGAGGTACTCATGCTGATTGTCTGGCGTAATGAAGTCATCAATTAAATTGACTTTGCATTCTGGGTTGATGAGTTTGACTCGCTCTGCCATGACCTCAATTTTGCTCTGCCCAACAGTGCCAGACATCGCATGAATCTGGCGATTAATGTTGGTCACACAGACATCATCCATGTCAATCAAGGTCAACTCACCAATCCCTGTGCGAGCCAACGCCTCTACAGCCCAAGAGCCAACGCCGCCTATTCCGATAACACACACGTGCGCAGCGCGCAGGATCTCCACTTCACTGTGTCCGTAGAGTCGGCGTGTACCGCCAAAACGTTGGTTATAGCTGTCCGAGGCGGGGGTATCAAGTTGGCGCATGGCAAGGCTTCTCCGCTACAAATTTGGTGATGAGTAAATAGAAAGAGTGCGATTTATACGCACTCTTGTTTCAAATGTCTAGAATTGGCCAAGCCAACGCTTGACTAGCTGAAGGGAAAGATCCCCCTAACCAGCGACCACTATTCTCGCTTCTCTGGCGGCATGGCCCAAGGCGCTTCAGTCGCGCTGCCTTCTAATCCGAGTTTCCACACCCGGCCAAAGTGTTTGTAATGGCCCGCCTCAATACCGGCTCTCGGCCCCATGCCGTGGTACAGATCAAGGTGATTCTGTTTCACTGCGCCACCAGTATCAAGTACGATCAACAAGCGAAGTTGATGAGCACCACTCCAACTGCCGTCAGGGTTGAGCAGTGGCACTTCAGCTAAGATAGGCGTACCCATTGGAAAGAGGGTGCGATCCCCTGCCACCGACGCCATCGCCAATAACGGGATACCCGCCGAACCGGTCACCGGCGCATCGGCGCGGGGCTCAAAGAAAACAAACGATGGGTTTTGCTCTAACAGCTCACGCACCGTGGCTTCATCGTTGGCCACCACCCACTCTTTGATCGCTTTCATCGACATGTTTTCGCGAGCCACGAGTCCGCGGTCAATCAGAACTCGACCGATGCTCACATACGCTTTGTTGTTTTTACCACCGTAGGCAAAGTATTCCAGCGTGTCGTCATCTTCAAAATGGACAAAACCGCTGCCCTGAACTTCCATCAAAAAGGGGTCGATAAGATTCGCAGCATACCCAAGTTCGAGCCCTTGCCCTTCCAAGGCGCCCGCATAGATTTGCGCGCGAGTTGGGCAGTCTTGGCTGCACTCAGGTTTGCCATACACTGGATACTTAAAGACATCATTCGGTTGATGACGAAGTTCCATCACTGGTGAAAAATACCCGGTAAATAGCACGTTACCCTGCTTGTCCCCGCCCCCTAATTGCGCTGCCTGAATGCCGTATTGGCCAAGCTCTGTCGGCTCTCCACTGAGTAAAACCCACTCGTTGAGCTTGTCATAAAGCGGTTGATAGAGCGAAGCCATACTTGGTGAGTTGATGACCACTTGCTCCGCCTGACGATGAAATTCGGTGAAATCTCGTGGTTTGTCGGACACCACTATATCGGCTGGATTGAGCACATTGGTCAACTCGCCATCGAGATACTGCTGAGCGCGATCGGTTGGCTGGGCACAGCCAAACAAAACACCGGCCGCAAGCAGAGGTAAGATTTTTTTGAGCACGTTGGTTTTCCCTTATTGTCGTTGGCGTTAAGCATGGCAAAGTGCCTGGCCGATAGCAACGAAAAAGCGTTAGCGAATGTTATGCTGGTATTTGGCGTCAAGACGATAGATAGGTTGATAATGAGGCTGTGAAATCAACTTCATTTCAGAGAACTCTTGATTGAGGATCTGAAAGCGCTTGGTATCATCACCGAAACGGTATTCAAAGAACTGACCATCAAAGGCAAAATTGGTATCCACGACCCGCCCGTTGATCACGACACCATTTTCATTGAGGACGAAACGATCCGTCGCATACCCGGCGACATTTTGCTCAATCCAAGTACCGTAAAGGAAGGACTTAGGATAGGTGACTTGTAGGTAATATTGATAGAGCTGCGTGCCCAGCAGCGCAACCACTAACGCAAGTCCGGCAGCCATCAAAAAGAAGCTGCGCTCTTTCAGTTTGTTTTTTATCGCGCCGTTTGCGTCGATGTTACTCTTCATGAATGGGTTCCAAACTTGCTCTTAATAGTAAGTCTTAGACCAAAATGCGCACTTTGGCGAGTCTAGCCAAGGTCACTGTTTGCTTTCCATCTCAAGAAAATCCGCTCGAGATAAGAAAAGCACTTGCCGAAACAAGAATAAAATTGCAATATTTCCACATACTAATTCACTCGTAACTTTGGACGCTTCTGTGAAAATTCGAAATACCGCCCTTGTGAAAGGGTTCAGACAATCGGCACCTTACGTCAATGCTCACCGCGGTAAAACCATGGTAGTGATGCTCGGAGGCGAGGCCGTCGCAGATGCAAATTTTCCGAATATTATCAGTGATCTTGCTCTACTTCATAGCTTGGGCGTGAAAATCGTCGTCGTCCATGGAGCAAGGCCACAAATTAACGACATTTTGCAGCACAATCACAGCGAAACCCCCTATCACAAGGGAGTACGAGTAACGCAAGAAACCAATTTGAGCTACGTGATGCAAGCAGCCGGTCAACTGCAACTGGCCATCACGGCGCAGTTTTCCATGAGCATGAGCAACACGCCGATGGCGGGAACACAGCTCAACGTCGTCAGCGGCAACTTTATTATTGCCCAACCGTTGGGCGTCGATGATGGTGTGGACTACTGCCACAGTGGCCGCATTCGGCGTATTGATGTCGAAGGCATCAATCGCATGCTCGACCATGGCTCCATTGTGCTGCTTGGCCCGATCGCCAGTTCAGTGACCGGCGAGTCATTTAACCTACTCTCGGAAGAGTTGGCTACACAAGTCGCCATCAAGCTCAAAGCCGATAAGCTGATCGGTTTTTGTTCTGAGCAAGGGGTCATTGATGCCAATGGCAATGTCGTGGCAGAGCTGTTTCCTAAAGATGCCGAGGCCATTTTGTCCTCACTGGAAACGGAAGCCAACCCTAGCAGCGACGACACCTCTGGGACACTGCGTTTTTTGCGTGCCGCCACCAAAGCCTGCCGCGCTGGAGTGCCACGCAGTCATTTGGTCAGTTATAAGGTGGATGGCGCGCTGATTCAGGAACTCTTCTCGCTTGATGGTATCGGTACCCAGATCGTTCATGCCAGCGCTGAGCAAGTGCGAATGGCGGACATCAATGACATCGGTGGGATACTCGAGCTGATTAGGCCACTGGAAGAGCAAGGCGTGCTGGTCAGACGCTCTCGTGAACAACTGGAGCAAGAGATTCATCAGTTCACCATCATAGAAAAAGACGGCTTGATCATCGGCTGTGCGGCCCTTTACCCCTACCCGCAGGAGAAAATGGCCGAGATGGCCTGTGTCGCGATTCATCCAGAATATCGTGATGGTAACCGCGGCCTGCTGTTACTTAACCACATGAAACTGCAATCCAAAGCACAAGGAATTGAGAAGATTTTTGTATTAACCACTCACAGTTTGCACTGGTTTAGGGAACAAGGTTTCTTCGAAATGGGCGTTGAGTGCCTACCATCTCAAAAACAGAATTTGTACAACTATCAACGCAAATCAAAGATATTAAGCATCAAACTTTGATTTTTTACTGCCGTTTTTCTCATTAGGAATGAAGGGGAAAACGGCAGTTGCCAAGATTTTCAAAACTAAATTATTAGCCATTTTAATAGGTTAGCCACCGAGCTATCGATTTTTATCGATAAGCACTTTATTTAATATATTGAATTGGTTAATATTTGCGCTCCCGATTCAGGGGCTCTATGGACTTACCTTCACTTACGACCTGAGAGAACTCGGCGTAAGTCGCACGGATTGCTTGAAGTAGATAAACACGATACTAAGAGCATATAACTTGATGAAAACCATCATCTGTAACTCGATTCAAAGTTTTTGGGATATGGCAGACAACGAACTGTTAGCCGGGCTCGACGTACATTGTGTCTTCCCAGTCACAGAAGGGTTGAAGGCGTTTATCCTCAATTACCAAGAAAAATACGCGATTCGCAGCATCTCATTTACGCAAGCGCTGTAACCGACGGCGCTCGACTCTGCCCAAGCGCAGCCAGCAATCAGGGACGATTGCTCATCCCGTCTCCCACCTTACTCTTTTCCCTTCAAGCGCTGTGTCAAACCACTGGCCCGAACCGTTCGCACTTTTATTCCTCTTGCCATCACTGACTCATCCACATATAGACTTAAACGTGACTTAGCGCGAGTGACGCCAGTATAAATGAGCTCTCGAGTTAAGATAGGGCTAAACTCCGGTGGCAAAATCATCAAGGTATGATCAAATTCACTGCCCTGCGATTTGTGAATCGTCATCGCGTAGGCGGTTTCATGTTCAGGCACACGGCTCGGTAACACCGCCTTGACACTGCCATCTGGCAGTTCAAAAAAGACTTTCAGCTTGTGCCCTTCTTCGTCAGGATCACGAATGCACAAACCAATGTCTCCATTGTAGAGGCCTAACGCGTGATCGTTGCGCGTCACCATCACGGGCCTACCGTGGTACCAAAGCTCATCTTGTACCTGAATCAGCTTACGTGCAGCCAAAGCGCGCTCAATACGGGCATTGAGCCCTTGCACACCAAAATCCCCTTCTCGAACGGCGCACAACAAACGACAACGTGCAAATGCCGATAACGCGTTGCGAGCGAGCGTATTGAGATCTTCCTGCGCCTGATTCACCTCATTTAACAGCGCAAGGTAGCCGCGATACTCTTCCACCAGAGATTTTATCAGCAGTTGGTAGTGCTCTGTGTCGATAGGGTACTTAGCAACATCCTCAAACCCTTGCCGCCAAACTTGCTCAACCTTGCTTACGCCTCCCGAGTTGATGGCTTTGGCCAATTGACCAATCCCCGAACGCGCATCGAATCGATAACTCTTTTGCAGCATGCAGAGACTGTCCGCCATCCCTGATTGGCTGGCGCTTGCTCCATGCGCGAGTGAATCAAACCCTGTCAGTTGGGCGAGTAGTTTGGCCTGCAAGGCGCTATATCCCTCTTGATGGAAAGAGCAGATGTCCCCCAATACCGCGCCCGCTTCCACTGACGAAAGCTGATCTTTATCGCCGAGTAAAATCAGCCGAGCCTGCTTGGGCATTGCATCCACCAACTTATGCATCATAGAGAGATCGACCATCGACGCCTCATCGACGACCAAAATGTCCAAATGCAGAGGGTTATCGTGATGATGGCGAAACTCGGCGCTATCCGGAATCGCGCCAAGTAAACGGTGAATGGTGCTGGCTTGTGTCGGTATGGCCGCTTTCAACTCTGGACTCACCGCCAATTGCTCCACTGCTTGGCCAATCGATTCAGTCAAGCGCGCGGCAGCCTTTCCTGTCGGCGCCACCAATTTGATGGTTGGCACATGACCATTAATGCGATCTTGTTTTGCTTGCTCAATCAAGGCAGCAAGTAACTTGGTCACGGTGGTCGTTTTGCCTGTACCGGGTCCACCAGAAATCACAGCAAATCGACGAGTGAGCGCCACCGCCGCCGCCACCTTTTGCCAACTGACGCATACCGCTTGGGGGACGAGCTTATCCAAAGCAGACAACTCGGCCACGGTTTTGGCCTGCTGGAGTATTTGGCCTATGGCAACCCAATCGAGCTCATCAGGCGTAACCACATCTAAATGGTCACACACTAATTGCTGAATCATAACGGGGGTTACCGACTGACCTTTTTTAATATCGTCAAATAGATAGCGATAATTCCTCGCGAATAGATGATCAAGAAGCTCAGTCAACTTCGCTTGCTCATCAGGCTTTAGGATCATAGGTAACCCAAAGCTCAATAAGCGTTCGGATAAGGTCGTTTCATAATGCCAGAAACGGTGTAAGTAGAGTCGCTCACCATCAAACATCAAAGGCAGCGGTTCACCCGCACTCCCCACCCACGGCGAATTCGCTAAATGGGCAGCCCAATCAAATGTATGTAAGGTCTGATTGAGGTTCAGCGCTGCCTCGCCATACAAACCGAGCTTGTGTGCCAGATCCACCTTTTGACCATTGGCATCAAAAAGGGGTAAACAGATATTGCCTTTCGCCTGCTCTGCGCTGGTCAAACCGGCGATAAACGCCAAGTGGTCATCGTTAGACTGCTGATGGATAAAACGCGCAAATTGGTAGTCCAACTGGCGAATCACGCCTTTTGCTGCCAAGAGTTGCAGCTGTGAAACAAGTAGCGCCATGTCTAGATCAACTCCCCTTGGCCCGCTGGGTTAAATTTGGTTTCAATCGGCTTACCCTCTATCAATCGATCTAAATCCTCCAACATGGCTAAGCTCGGTTTGGCCGAAAAAATGCCGTGTTCGCTCTGGCCATCCATACCGCGTAAAAAGAGATAATAGACACCGCCAAAATGGCGTTGATAGTCATAATTCGCCAAGCGGCTGCGCAAGAAACGGTGTAGGGCTAAAGCATAAATCTGATACTGGAGATCGTAGCGATGATCGGCCATCGCTTGCTTAAGCGCCTCACCATGATAATCACTGACGTCACTGCCAAGGTGGTTCGACTTCCAATCCAGTACGTAGTAGCGACCTTGGTGCTCAAACACCAAATCGATGAACCCTTTTAACATGCCGCGCACTGTTTGGAACCCGAGCTCACCGGCGCGCGCGGACAGGGTATCGTGACGTGTGATCACTCGATTCAGGGATGGCGCGTCTAGAACGGTAATGGGCAGTAAAAACTCCATCTCCACCAAACGCTGAGATGGCCCTTTTTCATTCAGTCGCAGTGCATCGCCATCTAAGGGCGTCGCTAGCACGGTATCGACCAACGATTGCAATACAGGAAGCCAGCTCTCATCCAACTGCTCCGCTTGCAATAGCGATTCGATGATGGCGCGATTGTGATCGCTATGGGCAGACTCGGTAAATTCAACGTCTTCAAATAACGTATGTAAGAAAGTGCCCGGCCTTGCGCCGCGGGGAAAGGTGAAAATCGACTTTTCTGGTTCAGTGAGTGACGCTTCGTCGTGATCCTGCGCCGAGTCCACATCAAGGCGCAGTACATCCTCAAACCCTTGCGCCGCATGACTAGACGATTGTTTAACGAGACCGGAATAACTGGTGATGCGCCAATAGCGGTCCAGTGGTGTGGTAAATGCTTTGGCGCCAAGTGGCGGCATCTCTGGTGGAGGATTCATCAGCGGCTGAGCGTGCGAATTTGGCAGGTCCGCCACAGCAACACAAGCCAACGCCTCACTTTGCCGGCAAAGCGCCTTAGTCAAATCTGAGATGCCCCCCTCTTGGCCATCTTGCAGTAAATAACCCAGCGCACTTTTGTGTACGCCCGTCGGCTCTTTGGTCGAGCGACCATTACGCAGTGGTGCGGCGCCGACAAAACAGCCATATACCGCACGCGTCAATGCCACGTAAATCAGACGCAGATCTTCTGCAAGACGTTCGTTATCCGCAAGCGCCAAAGCCGCGCTTTGCCCCGTAATATCAAGCATGGTCACGTCTTGCTCGGCATCGTAATACTTCGCCTCGCTCGCTTCACGATAGCTCAATGCAAACGGCAGAAAGACTAAGTCGTACTCCAACCCTTTCGATTTGTGGATGGTGACGATCTGCACCAGATTACGCTCCGATTCCAAGCGCTGAATTTGCTCATCACTGCCACCAAGCCCTTGCTCCGCATCGCTGATGGATTGCGCTAGCCAACGCAACAAGCCATGATCGCTGTCGAGTTCACCACTCATCTGTTGCAACAACTCACCCATGTGCATCAGATCCGTCAGGGTTCGCTCACCGTTTTGCTCTTCTAGCAGGCGCTCTGCAATATGACGCTTGCTGATCACACTGCGCAACATCGGCAATACGCCGCGTTGCTGCCAAAGTTGACGGTAACCTTTAAACTCATTGATCGCGTTTTCCCACTCGTTTTCATCGTTGTTCAAGCTATCGAGTGTTGCCGCATCAAGGGCAAACAGTTCGCTGGCTAAGCACGCTCTTAACGCTCTGTCGTACTCGGGCGTCAACACCGCTTGCAATAGACGCTGCACATCGCTTGCAACAACAGAACTGAACACACTGTCTCGATTGGATAGATAGACACTGGCAATGCCTTGATCGGCCAGCGCTTGTTTGATCATCCGACCTTCATTCCCAGTGCGCACCAACACAGCAATATCACCGGCCTCAATCGCCTGCTCGCCTTTCGCGCCCAACAACATGGCCTCATTATTAGCCGCAGCCTGAAGAATTGTCTGGATCTGGTTGGCCGTCGCACTCGCCATCGCCTCAAGGTACTCACCTTTGGCGAGCGGTTTCTCTTCGGCTTCTTGTAACCAATACGTCAACGCTGGTTGTCGTGTGCCGCTTAAAGTCCAGCCTTTGCGCTCAGAGCCCGGAGAGGCGTTGACGGGATGAAAAGGAATATCTTGATCGTAGATAAACGGGCTTTTTGGCATAGAAAACACTTGATTGACCGCTGCCACCATATCGGCGCTTGAACGCCAGTTCGTGCCCAAAGTGAAATGCGACGTCACCTGTTGGCGCGCTTTAATGTAGGTAAAAATATCCGCGCCACGAAACGCATAAATCGCCTGTTTCGGGTCGCCAATCATAAACAGACCACACTCAGGACGATCTAGGTAAATACGACTGAAAATACTGTATTGCAGCGGGTCGGTATCTTGGAATTCGTCGATCATCGCAACGGGATAGAGAGTGCGAATGCGCTCACGCAGCAACTCAGTATCATCAAGGTCGATCGCCGCAGAGAGCTGAGTCAACAAGTCATCAAACGAGAGCCACTGCTTCTGAGCTTTGGCCGCTGCCAGCATTGTGCGGCAATGCTCTATCGCATGAGCCAACATCGGCGCTTTCAGATCCACCGGGTGAGCGAGGTGGGCTTCAATACGTGCAAATAACGGGTGCTCAGGCGCTTGGCCTTTCGGTGTTTTTTCAAGCAGTGCGTTTTGCGCAAACTTCTCCAGCGCCGTAGGTATCTCATAGTTTGTCGTCGCTTGGGCTGCCCAGGCAGAAACACTCTCTATCCAGGTCGGTAGCGATTTTTTACTGTAACTGCGCTTATTGACGTCTGACTCGTTGATGATCGCCAGCACCTCGTCTTGATGCGCTCGCCAAAGCGCCTTAAGTTCATCAATTTGAGCCAGATTACGCTCATGCAGATCCGCTAAGCTGCCCTGCATTGCAGGCACGCTTAACGCCAAAGGTGCGCCAGTCAAATAGTTCGAAATCGCGGCTAACAGCTCATTCGGCGCCCGCCAAATTCGGCGAATTTCACCTGCCAGTTGCGGGGGTAATGGATAGAAATTACGCCGCCAGTAATCTGCGACCACTTGCGCTTTTAAATGGCTTTCATCAGTGACAAATTCATTGCTAAATCGACTGCCTGACTCAAACGCATTTTGCGTCAGCATCCGCTGGCAGAAACCATGAATCGTGTAGACGGCGGCTTCATCCATCTGCCTTTCCGCTTGTAGCAATATTTGCGCAGCTTGAGCGTGATCCGTCACCGCTTCAAGCAAAGGCTCGATCACTGGGTCGCTGCTTTGGCCACGAGCAAAAGCAAGGCGCGCGTCATGAATACGCGCCCTGATCCTATCGCGTAGCTCCGCCGTGGCAGCCTCAGTAAAGGTCACCACCAAAATCTGATCCACAGTGAGCGGGTGCGCGTGCCGAGTGTGATCGTTGCCATGCCCGAGCAACAAGCGCAAATAGAGCCCAGCAATGGTAAAGGTTTTTCCCGTCCCAGCGGAGGCTTCAATCAGCCGAGCACCATGCAATGGAAAAGTCATCGTATCGAGTGCGGTCGGTGTGATATCACCACCACTAGAAAGAGTGGGACGAGACGATGCGGTCATAAAATTCTGCCCTTTAACTGTACGAGTTGACACATTGGCTCAATCGCACATTGTATGAATTCATGGATGTTTCACCTATCACGATTCAGCTCGACAATATTAGTGCTAATACTCAATGTGATCCGGTTAATAAAACGCTATTTTATCTGTTAACCCCATAAAAATACGGGGAGTTCTGCGATCTTACTCACAGCAGCCTATAGAGTGAGTCGTTAGTATTCGCAGCATGAGTTGAGGCAGTGTGTCTGCCCATCAACCCAACAAATCATGGTCCCTCTGACCTGTGGCCGTACAGCGAACGCCCTACACTATAATGATTTTCTGGCGGCCACTTTACCTTCTGCTATTTTTTACTTTTCATCTTCTATTTTTGTTCTTCATCTTCACTGCCCCTCTACGACACATCGGCAGCATCCTGTGCAGCGAGACGAGGTGCTTGAATGACGCGAGCAGCCAATGTACGCACTCGAGCGGCCAGTTCCTCATCCCATTGCGGCCAAATACGACGAATATAACTGTCGTTGCCTTCGCCACTCGACATGTAGCCATCATTGAACGTCTCGGCCATTTTTTTCAGCGATTTGTCTTCATCGTCCACCCACTTTCCGCGACTAAAGCCCGCTTCTATCGCCGCTAAAGCGGTACGGGGGAAATAAGGTAAAGGTTCACTCATGCCTTGGTAGTAAAGACCCACCAGCTCATTGAGTAGTGCGTACGCTTGCTCACGAGACTCTAGTGCAGGGTAGATTAGATGCTGCGCCCCTTCTTTTTTGTCATAGCCGATCAGGTGAGTGCGCAGCGCACGACCACTGGCGGCCATGGCCAAATGATCAAGCCAAGCGGAGAGATAGTCTTGAGATCGAATCCGCCCAGTACGAAAACGCACAAGCCCAGATTGGTACACTTGAGTCAACCAGCCGACCAGCTGTACGGGTTTGCCATCGCCAAGCACATCCAACGTGAGAGTGACTTCATGATCCTCACAAGGCGCTTGACACAATCCGTGCAAGGTTTTCGCTAACTCTTCACTTTGCACTCGGTTGGTTTCAAACTCAATGTCACCAAAGGCGCCAATAGGCAAACGCCCTTCGGCGCGATGCTTCGCCACACATTGCGCGATCAAGCGACTAGGATCGCGATCAGCTAATGTGTGAGCGGTCAGCAGTGTCGTAAGCAGCTCATCGCGCAACTGATAGCTTTCCAGTCCGCCCAGCACAAAGGGCTCTTCATCGTTCATCACAGGTTGCGGCGGCTCAAACGTCACCTTTAAACGGCGGTTGAAAAAGTACTGAACAGGCAGGCGCCAAAAGCGTTGCAGCTCGACTAAATCCAACTCGAGTGGAAAGTGTGCGCCGAGTAGGTAGTCACTCAACTGACGCTGGAAGTCGCCACTCTTTTGCCCCTGGCGCAAGGCGGCAGGTAACCACTCTTGGGCATAACTCGCCCGCTCGCCAATAAACGCCTCAGCGCTGAACGGCACCATAGGATGAGACGTGCTCAAGTGGTGAACAAGGCGCGAGCCGGACTCATCACAGCCTAAATCTGAATCGCCTTCCAAACAGTAGTTTTGATGGCAGTATTCCATTAACTCAGAGACCAACACCGATGGCATGCGCGGCGTGTTGTCTTGAATTGAGCGCCCGACATAACTGATGTAAAGCGTGTCCTGCGCCGATAACAGCGCCTCTAAGAAAAGGTAGCGGTCGTCATCTCGGCGCGAACGGTCGCCATGCTTAGCGCGACCATTCATCAAATCAAACCCTTCCGGCGGCACAGACCTTGGATAAACGCCTTCATTCATCCCCAATAGACACACAGTCTTAAATGGGATGGAGCGCATCGGCATGAGGGTACAGAAATTGACTTGGCCGGCAAGAAAGCGCTGACTTACCCGCGTACCAGAGAGCTTGTCACGCAAATATTGCGTCACAATCGCAGCAGAGAGCGGCGCACTGAACGCGGCATCATTCAGCTGCTCTTTGAGAATCGCCAACGTATCACGAATGGATTTGAGCGCCGCTTCACCATCCAAATCCACCAAAAAGAAATCATCCAACAGTTGAGTCAGCACTTCGCGCCACTGATCCACCCCCTGGCTCTGCGCTAACTTAGCGCGATAGTGAGCAACGGTTTCAATATAGTGAGCCAGTTTGCCCGCCAGTTCGGCGCCAAGGCCTTGAACTTCGTTGAACGGCGCCAGTTCGCCTTGTTCGGTGTTCAGCAGCCCTGCCGATGCAGGCATCGCATAGCCCAGCAACATGCGGTTAATACCAAATTGCCATGTATTTTGGCCTGTTTTAGGCAAATCAAATTCTTGTGCGGTGTGGCCGTCGAGCCCCCAGCGAATCCCCGATTGTTCTACCCACTGTTTTGCGCGAATAAACTCGTTATCGTCGAGACCAAATCGCGCCAAGATCGCTGGTGTTTCCAGCAGCTCAAGCAGCTCCGAGGCCAAACAGCGCGATTGCGGCAGCATGGTCAATAATAAGAAAGCATTCAAGATCGGGCTTTCTTGGTTGGCACTGCGATCCGAGATAGAAAAAGGGATGAATCGTTCACCCGGCGCATTGCCAAACACCGCTTGAATGGCCGGACTGTAGGCATTGATGTCCGCCACCATAACAATCACATCACGCGGTTTGAGCGACGGATCCGCTTCAAACATTGCCAACAGTTGATCGTGCAGCACTTCCACTTCTCGCATTGGGCTATGACAAGCATGTAAGGTCAGGGAGCGGTCTTGCAAAGAAACGCGACGTTTATGATGGCTTGTGTCGAGCAACTTGTCATCTTGATGCTCTTCAAGATTGAGGATATCGGCCTGTAATTCGTGCAGCAATGAGTCTCGCTCGATATCCACAAAGGCTTCAATCTCATGGGATTCCAATTGAGAGAGCAGATACATGTTGTCGCGCCCCAATTTGCCCATTGAGGCCAGCAAGCTGTTCCCCACCACATCGGTGTGCAGCTCATCCATTATATTCTCTTCAAGGCTACCTTTGAGCGGTTCGCTCTCGCCTTGCCACTCTGAGTGATCCTCTTGCCACACCAAATGTTTGCGCCGCTTCGCCGCCAATTTTGCTAAGAATTTACGGTCACGGACCTCCCCCCAGTAGTAGCGACACGGATTGGTGAACATGAGGTGGACATCAATGTGCTCACCAATGGCTTTAAGCGCATCCATATAGCGAGGCGGCAAAGAAGTGATACCAAACACAAACAAGCGTTTAGGCAGATGGTCAAAACCACCCGTTCGATGTTCAAGCGCTTCGATAAATTCTTGATAGAGGTTGGCACGATGGTAAGGCGATTGCCCTAGCGCCAGAGTCTGATCGTAGAGCGCTTGCCAAAGGATGGGTTGCCAAGGGTGTTCATCGTGTATTTCAGCGACA
Organism: Vibrio sp. R15-SG3-ISO1A; assembly: GCF_059833955.1. Taxonomy (NCBI): domain Bacteria; kingdom Pseudomonadati; phylum Pseudomonadota; class Gammaproteobacteria; order Vibrionales; family Vibrionaceae; genus Vibrio; species Vibrio sp. R15-SG3-ISO1A. The sequence goes on along the minus strand of NZ_JCBDGH010000070.1, from coordinate 101,135 downwards.
CTTTGCCCCGCCTCCCAACTGGCGATCCACTCAGGTCGATAGACCAGATACCCATCAAAGATGTCGGCAATTTTTTCCGCCAATTGATAGCATTTACTGCAGTCTTGATCGTCAGCCAAGTAACGGCGCAACGGTTCAAATTCGTCCCTTTCTAGCTGAGATGGCAACACTTGCATCAACTTCCATGTCATCGCCTCTTTGTTAAACGCACTGCGAGTCGGCACATCGGGTAAGACCTGGGTAAACAAGTTCCAGATAAAGGTCGCGGGAAGAGGAAACTCTATGTTTGCAGCCACACCGAACGCTTTCGCCAGTTCCATTTTCAGCCATTGAGACATGCCGGGGCTCTGAACCAAAATCTGCTCGGCTTCAAACGGGTTCTCAAGCGGCTGATGGCGAATGAGCTCCACCAACAAAGATTTCAACACATCGACTTGATTGGAATGATAGACAGTAAACACAAGGCGCTCACACGATAAGAGGACGATAGGGTGAGATTAGCATAAGCCGCCCGTAAGAGAGAGTATTTGTAACCATCTGATATCGTTCAAACAAAAATACCCATGGGCGCGGGCCTCATGGGTATTATACAAATCAATGTCGAGTTACTGGCCAATCAAATCTTTGTATGCAATGGTCTTGCCTTGAGGTTTCTCATTGGCGAGTTTAGGCTTCGGTGCACCAGGTTGAGACAACCAGTACTCTCTGTCCTTTTTCGGATTCAGTTTAGGTCCGCACTCACCTTGTGCTCCACTGCGCTCTAGGCGTTGCAACACGCGATCTTGCGCTTCAGCTAATCCATCCAAAGCCTCTTGTGGCGTTTTCTCACCACTGGCAGCTTCAGATACGTATTGCCACCAGAGCTGAGCCAGTTTCGGATAATCTGGAACATTAGTCCCTGTCGGGGTCCATTGTTTGCGCGCATCACTGCGGTAAAACTCCACTAAGCCGCCCAACATCGGTGCCGCATCGGTCATCGCTTGAGAGTTGATGTCCGATTCACGAATAGGTGTTAAGCCTACAAGCGTCTTCTTCAAACTGACCGATTTTGAGACAACAAACTGAGCATACAGCCAAGCAGCTTGGCGACGATCCACTGGCGTGCTGTTGAGGAAAGTCCAAGCGCCAGCATCTTGATAGCCGAGTTTCATGCCCTCTTCCCAGTATGGTCCACGCGGTGACGGGGCCATGCGCCATTTTGGCGTACCGTCTTCGTTGACGACTGGTAACCCAGGCTTGGTCATATCCGCGGTGAAGGCGGTATACCAGAAGATTTGCTGTGCAATTGCGCCTTGAGCGGGCACAGGTCCCGCTTCACCAAAGGTCATGCCTTGCGCTTCAGGTGGCGCATATTGTTTTAACCAATCTACGTATTTCTGTGTCGCATATACCGCCGCAGGGCCATTGGTCGCACCACCACGGGCAACATCAGAGCCGACAGGACTGCACCCTTCGATACGTATTCCCCACTCATCAACAGGTAAACCGTTAGGGATGCCTTTGTCACCCGCCCCAGCCATCGAGAACCACGAGTCGGTGAAACGCCAACCCAATGATGGATCTTTCTTACCATAGTCCATATGACCGTAGACACGTTCACCATCAATCGTTTTTACTTTGTTGCTGAAAAACTCAGCGATATCTTCATACGCTGACCAGTTCAAAGGTACGCCAAGCTCATACCCATACTCTTTTCGGAATCGATCTTTTAAATCATCACGCTCAAACCAGTCTGCGCGGAACCAATACAAGTTAGCAAACTGCTGATCTGGCAACTGATATACTTTTCCGTCAGGTCCAGTCGTAAAGTCGAGCCCGATAAAGTCATCCAAGTCTAAATAAGGGTTGGTCACCCCCTTCCCTTCGCCTTGAATGAAATCCGATATCGGAACCACTTTACCGTAGCGCACGTGGGTACCAATCAAGTCAGAGTCATTGATGTAACCGTCATAGATGTTGCGTCCCGTCTGCATTTGCGTTTGCAACTTCTCAACCACATCCCCTTCTTGAATCAAGTCATGATTCACTTTGATACCTGTGATTTCGTAGAAGGCTTTCGCCAATACTTTGGCTTCATACTCATGCGTCGTGATAGTTTCCGATGCGACATTGATCTCCATACCTTGGAACGGCTTGGCGGCGTCAATGAACCATTGCATCTCTTGTTCCTGCTCTGAACTGGACAAAGTCGATGGGGTAAACTCCTCACTCATCCATTTTTTTGCTGCCGCCATGTCTGCGTAAGCACTCGGAACCAATGCCAGCGTCCCTAAAGAGAACGCTAAGCAGTGTGCAAGGTACGATTTTCTAATATCCTTTTTCATTATTGTTTCACTCCAGATTTGAGTCTTCTCGTTTTCGTCAGGAGAGCCGTCATACGATTTAGCTTCCTTCGGTTCACGTCGTTATTGGTAGTACTCGCGATCTCAAACGACCACACACTGTCTGTCACGAGTGATGGTGCAATCTGTTGTTATCCCCATTTCAATACTGTGCCTAGCCAAATTACGCACAACGTAAATGGCACCCAAATGGATAAGTCTGTTAGCCCCACAAACCCCAAGTGAACAAATGCAGAGCTAAGCAAACCAATAAATAGTCGGTCACCTCGTGTTGTCGATATAGGAAGAAACCCTTTTCTCTCCACACAAGGAGAACGGATCTCTCGAATTGTCATGGTGAGCAATATCAAAGCGATACCGAGAAAAAACAGCGCCGACGGTGTTGTCCAAGCCATCCAAGCCATGTGTGCCTCCTTACACTCGTCCGAGGGCGAAGCCTTTCGCCACGTGGTTACGAACAAACCAAATCACCAAAATACCGGGCAAAATGGTCAACACACCAGCGGCGGCAAGCACCCCCCAGTCAATCCCTGACGCACTGACCGTGCGCGTCATAACGGCAGAAATAGGTTTGGCGTCAACGGATGTCAGGGTTCTTGCCAACAACAGTTCCACCCAGCTGAACATGAAACAAAAAAACGCCGAGACACCAATACCAGAACGAATCATCGGGAGAAAAATCTTGATAAAGAATTTCGGAAAACTGTAGCCATCAATGTAGGCGGTTTCATCGATTTCTCTTGGCACGCCCGACATGAAGCCTTCTAGAATCCATACTGCTAATGGCACGTTGAATAAACAGTGCGCCAACGCGACCGCGATGTGGGTATCAAAGAGTCCCACGGACGAATAAAGCTGAAAGAATGGCAATAGAAAAACAGCAGGTGGTGCCATTCGGTTGGTAAGCAACCAGAAAAATAGGTGCTTATCGCCGACAAACTTGTAGCGAGAAAACGCATATGCTGCTGGCAGTGCCACGGTGAGCGTGATGACCATGTTCATCACCACATAGGTGATAGAGTTGACGTACCCCATGTACCAACTCGAGTCAGAAAATATGGTGTGGTAGTTCTTAAACGTCCAATGTTGAGGAAAGAAACTCAAGCTACCAAGGATTTCCTGATTCTCTTTGAATGACATATTGAGCAGCCAATAAATGGGCAGCATCAAGCATAAGATATAAAGCGCTAAACCAATGATCTGCGTATAACGTGTGTATTTGGATTTGGTCTTATTCATAGTATTCCCTTACTTGTTCTCGCCGTGGGTCATCGCGGTGTAGAACAGCCAACTCACCAAAAGAATGATTAAGAAGTAAATGATTGAAAACGCGGCGGCGGGGCCGATATCAAACTGACCGACGGCCATTTTGGTTAATGTTTGGCTGAGAAAAGTCGTCGAATTACCCGGCCCACCCCCGGTGAGCACAAAAGGTTCGGTGTAGATCATAAAGCTGTCCATAAAACGAATCAGAACCCCGATCAGTAGAACGCTCTTGAGTTTGGGTAGTTGGATATAGCGGATAATGGACCACGTTGAAGCGCGATCGATGTTCGCCGCTTGGTAATAGGCATCTGGAATGGCGCGTAGCCCTGAATAACACAACAACGCGATCAACGAAGTCCAATGCCACACATCCATTAAAATCACCGTCAACCAGGCATCGAGTGGATCACCGGCATAGTTATAGTCAATGCCAATACTGTTGAGTGCCCAACCAAAAAGACCAATATCCGCACGACCAAAAATCTGCCAAATCGTACCGACGACATTGAGAGGGATCAGCAACGGGATCGCCAATACGATTAAGCAAAAGGCCGACCAACGACCTTTAGTTGGCATGGTAAGCGCGACGATAATGCCCAGTGGTACTTCAATCAGCAAAATGGTTAAGGTAAAACCGAACTGACGAAACAGCGCATCGTGAAGGCGTTCATCATTGAGCGTTTCTCGGTACCACTCGGTGCCGACAAAATAAGCGGTATTGGCATCGAAAATATCTTGTAGCGAGTAGTTCACCACCGTCATCAGCGGCACAATGGCGCTGAAGGCGACCAATGCAAAAACAGGTAGCACGAGAAGCCATGCTTTGTTATTTGTCACTTTATCCATTACTCGTCTCCTACTTTAACCAAGAACTCGTCGGCATAGAGCATGGTCCATTGCTCAGGAAAACTGATGTAAGCGTGACCACGTGGTACAGGTTGATCTTCTTGTAATCGCGCTTTGATCGTTTGAGTACCGATACTGAGTGTGACAATTTTGTAGGTGCCTAAGTCTTCAATATGCTCTACCTGACATCGCAAGGCAGCATCGTTGGCTTTCTCCCAGACATGAACAAACTCGGGGCGAATACCGATTTTGATGTTATCGGTATTCAGTTGACGAATAGCGTGCTGATAAACTTGAGATACAGGCAGCTCAATGCCATCAAACGAAACGCCATTCGCCGACGGCGTCACCTCGATAAGATTCATCCCTGGGCTACCGATGAAGTAGCCAACAAAGGTATGATTGGGTTTTTCAAACAGCGCTCTGGGCGTACCAAACTGGACAATTTGGCCGTTGTACATAACGGCTATCTCATCGGCAAACGTCGAAGCCTCTAACTGGTCGTGAGTGACGTAAATCATGGTGATGTTGAACTGCTGATGGATTTGCTTAAGCTTTCGGCGCAGCTTCCATTTCAGCTGGGGATCGATGACGGTGAGCGGCTCATCAAATAAAATCGCAGAGACATCATCACGAACTAAACCGCGCCCCATCGAGACTTTTTGCTTTTCATCGGCGGTGAGATGTTGAGCCTTCTTACTCAACACATTAGTGAGCTCGAGAATGTCCGCAATTTCCGTTACTTTGGTGTGTATTTTGGCTTTGTGCACTTTCATGTTACGCAGTGGAAAAGCCAAATTATCATACACAGTCATGGTGTCGTAGATCACCGGGAATTGGAAAACCTGAGCGATATTTCTGTCTTGCGGTCTGAGTTCATTCACACGGGTTTCATCAAACAATACATCGCCTTGAGATGGGCTCATCAAGCCAGAAATGATGTTCAAAAGCGTTGATTTGCCACAGCCTGATGGCCCAAGTAACGCGTACGCGCCGCCCTGTTTCCACACATGATTCATCTCTTTGATGGCATAGAGTGAATCTGGAGATGGCTTTTTGTCGTATGTATGCGCCAATGAATTCAAAGTAATTTGGACCATCTTATTGCCCTCTTACATCACGGTTCGGGGCATGGATAAGGTGGTTATCCATACCAAATACGTAAAATTTGTGGATTGGAATATAGATCTTGATGCTTTCGTCCACGTCATAGCTGTGCACACCTGGTAGGTGAAGCACCATGTCTAAGTGAGCGTTTCGCACATGAAGGAACGTTTCTGAACCACTGATTTCCGCGACTTCAACCTGAACCGTTAGCTCGACATCGTCATCATTTTTCGGTAGCAGGCTTAAGTGGCTCGGACGAATACCGAAGCAATACTTGCCAGGCTTCAAGCTGCTTAAGACATGATTGAGTGGAAAATGCGTCGTTTGATCGAAGGTCACTTCGCTGGTATTGACCTCCCCTGCAATTAAATTGATAGGAGGCTCACTGAACAAAGTCGCGGACTCGACGTTGTCTGGTTGATGGTATACGGAGGAGGTAGGGCCAGCTTGAATCACTCGGCCTTCATGCAATATCGTGGTGGTTCCACCTAATGCCAGCGCTTCATTCGGCTCCGTTGTGGCATAGATGGCAATCGTGTTGCGTGTTTTGAATAGCTCGCGCATCTCTTGACGTAACTCTTCTCGCAACTTGTAATCAAGGTTGACCAAAGGTTCATCGAAGAGAATGATATCGGCATCTTTCACCAGCGCTCTGGCCATCGCAGTACGCTGCTGCTGGCCACCAGACAACTCAAGTGGGTGCTTATTCAAATGTTCAGTGATCCGCAACATTTTGGCCGTTTCATGGACACGTTGCGCAATTTCATCATCAGACATCCCCGCTAAGCGGAGCGGAGACGCGACATTCTCGTACACCGTTAAGTTGGGGTAATTGATGAACTGCTGGTACACCATCGAGATGTTTCGTTCACGAACCGAAATCCCCGTCACATCGATACCATTCATGAGTACACGGCCAGAGGTTGGCTTATCTAGGCCAGCGATCAGCCTCATCAAAGAGGTTTTACCCGCTAAAGTTCGGCCCAGCAGTACATTGAATGATCCCGGCTCAAAGATCAGGTTAACATCGCTAAGATGTCTTTCACCGTCGACGATTTTGTTAATTTGTTCGAGTGTTAATGACACTAAAAGACTCCTTTCAATTCGAACACTATGCATCCATTAGTGCTCAAATTGCGAAAGGCATGCCAATAAAACAAAATTAAAACATTTATTTAACAATTGTCATTAAAAACTCAGTAAAAACCTCGTCATAGTTCCCCAACCCATTAAATTACAAAACATTAACCAGTAAAAACAGAGATGCGATCATTCGCACATTTGTTAACAAAATGTGTTCGGGACGTGTTCAAAATGTTCAACTTGATGGTATGGTTATTGAGCGAATTATGAACACTTAATGTTCACTCGAAATAAAAACAATAATAAATATCTCATCTACGCTTGTTATTTGGCTAATCTATGAACGACGAACATCAACACATTATCAAAGAGTCTTGGCAACGCTGCAGACAAGCCGGGCTAGGTCATAGCAGTGCTCCAATCATTGAACAGCAGTCCCACCAGTTGGTCGCGCTTGCACAAGATGAACATTCCGGGCTTATAACCACCACTCAACAAAAAGTTCTGCCGTTTTACGACAGTCTCCTGGCCAATAGCAATTGCTTAATTACACTAGCTAACACGCAAGGGCACGTACTCAACAGTTGGGGAGAACAACGTTTTTTCTCTCAGCGACAGCCGCACGTCTTTGAAAATGGCGTCAGTTGGCAAGAAAGCTTAATCGGGACCAATGCGATTGGAACCGCACTCGAAACGGGTTCAATTGTGCAGGTGTTTCATGATGAGCACTTCCTCACATCCAATCGCTTTATGACTGGTAGCGCTGCACCTATTTTCGATGCACAACGAACAATGACGGGGGTATTGTCGATTTCAAGTGACGCCTACATGCCTACGGCACATACGTTGGGCATGGTTAAATTGATGTCACAAGCCATTGAAAATCAACTCATCACGAGCCACTTTCAACAGCAACACTTTATGTTGTGGTTTAACTCTTCTCCTGAAAACATCGACAGTCAATGGTCTTCGATTTTAGTGTTTGATGGTTCTGGTACTGTGATTTCGGCGAATCGACGTGCGGAGGTCGTTCTCGGTCAAGATCTCGCGCTAGTGAACCTTCATCAGCTGTTTGATATCCAACTCGACAAACTCCTTTCCCACCCTGCATACACTCCTGTATCGATAACAAGCCACACTGGGCATCGTTTTTTCGCCATCATCACACCGCCAAGGCAACCGCAGGCGAGAACCCTTGATTACCGTCTAAAGCCCACACAATCGGATCGTCAAACCAAAGATAAACACATTGACTTAAAACGCCTCAACACCGGTGACCCTCGTTTATCCAAAGCGATTAATCAAGCTGAGCGGATCTTAAATACCGATATTCCCATATTAATTCACGGTGAAACGGGCGTCGGAAAAGAAGTGTTTGTCAACGCTCTCCATCGTTCAAGTGAACGTCAGGCACAACCATTAATTGCGGTAAACTGCGCAGCGATTCCTGCTGAATTGGTAGAGTCAGAGCTGTTTGGGTATGAGAAAGGCGCGTTTACTGGAGCGAGCAATAAAGGCTACATCGGCCTGATTCGCAAAGCGAACAAAGGCACGCTTTTTCTTGATGAACTGGGCGACATGCCGCTCAATGTTCAAGCACGTTTGTTACGCGTGTTGCAAGAAAGGAAAGTGACCCCTCTTGGCTCAACAACCGCTTACCCAGTTGATTTCAAACTTGTCTCTGCAACAAACCGACAATTGAAGCTCGATGTCGACAAGGGACACTTTCGCCAAGACCTCTATTATCGCGTGACAGGACTAAACTTAACACTCCCTCCTCTGCGCGAGCGAACCGACAAAGAGGCGCTAATCAAGGTGTTGCTGCGTCAGTTCTCCCCATCAGACTCTATAGCAACTCTCAGTTTGGAGGTATTGGCGATGTTTAAAGCCCATCCGTGGCCGGGCAACATTCGTCAAATGGTCAGCGTTATCCAAATTGCAGCGGCCATGGCTGAAGGGGGACGCATCGGTGTTGAGCACTTACCGGATGATTTCCTCGCCGATCTGAAACGTAATAATGAGTGGGTCGACAATAAGGAACCAACGGTAAGAGAGCAAGTCGCCACCCAACCTTCCGTCATCAAGCCTCCAGCAGTAAATTGGCTAGACGTATATGAAGCAAATGGTAGAAACGTATCCGCGACGGCTAAATCACTCAATATAAGCCGTAATACACTCTATAAACGCTTACGAGAGGAAGGGCTGCGTTAGGTTGCGCATCCACTGGCTATCTGTGACACTAACGATAATGTCCCGTTCCTCTACTCACTAATCTATGGCTGTAAACCTCACACTGAAACAACTGAAGGTGTTCCTTGCTGTCACTCGGCATGACACTCTCACCCACGCTGCTGACGCGCTGTATCTCTCCAAAGCGGCGGTTAGCATGACCTTGTCAGAGCTTGAGAAACAGCTCGGACACTCGTTGTTTGATCGTGTGAATAACCGTCTGCTGATCAATCAAGAGGGCATCAAACTACTGCCGATGGCCGATGAACTGTTAGAACGAGCCAGAGATATTGAACATCTGTTTGATGATACTCAAGGGTTAAGCGGCGAGCTGCGAATTGGCGCTAGCGATACCATCGGCAATCAAGTAGCACCGTTTCTCCTGCGCTCCTTTCGTGACGCGACGGGCCATGAGCAGCAAAGCTTATTGATCTCCAACTCCGCTTTGATTTGTGAAAAACTGGTCGACTATGAACTGGATATCGCCTTGATAGAGGGTAAAACGCTTCATCCGGCTCTAAACTCTACCCCATTTAGTCGCGACGAGATGTGCGTTATTTGTTCGCCCTCATCACCGCTCGCACGTCACGAACGAGTAGCAATGGATGAGCTGGAACACAGTCGCTGGGTACTGCGCGAGGCGGGGTCTGGCTCTCGCGAGTTCTTTCTACGCGTTATCGCGCCGCGATTAGAACGATGGCAGGAATCATTTGAACTCAATACCACCGAAGCCCTGATCAACAGTGTCGCCGCTGACTTAGGTTTAGGCTGCCTATCGCGCTTATCGGCACAACCAGCGATCAATGATGGCCGAGTGATTGAGTTGCCGCTGCCACTCGATATGACACGCCGCTTTTGGTTATTGGTGCACAAAGAAAAGTATCAAAGCCCGCTACTCAAATCCTTTATTGCTTTTTGTCAGCAGTGGAAAAATTAAGCATCGGTCTCTCATAGCGCGCACGCACACCTAGACTTAAGCGGCTCAAACCTGTATAAACAGCCAGTAATAAAACCTATCAATTTAAGTTAGAGGACCAACCATGGCTGTAATCGTCAAGTACGTGGTAGAACGCAACGGAGAAGAGAAAATGACTTTTACCTCTAAAGCGGAAGCGGACGCCTATGACAAAATGCTCGATATGGCGGACGAGCTTTTCGAGCTTCTAGGTAAAAGTGAACTGATGGAAGATGAAGCCAAGCAAGAAGATTTGGCGATGTTCCTAGCGCAAAATAAAGAAGAAGTGCTCTATGCATTAGGGGCAAAGCGCAAGCCCACTCCGAAGAAGAAAAAAGTCGTGGCCGTGGACACGGAAAACACCCCAGAAGAACAAGACGACGCGGCGTAATGCCCTTTCTTTATCGTTACCAAGCCTCTGCGATTGCAGGGGCTTTGTTTTTTATACATCCTCATAAATACCATGCTCACCAACAGGACATCCCCAGAAACAAGGCCCCCATAAACAAGGAAAGTATCCTTGCAGCACTTTACCCTAATACCCAACACGTTCTCTCGCTACAATAACGTAAATCCCTTTGGTAACAGAACCTATGACCACACACATTGAAGTCTGTATCGATCACATTGAATCTCTTCATCACGCCCTCAAGGGCGGTGCGACACGAATTGAGTTGTGCAGCGCGTTAGCGCTTGGCGGCCTCACCCCCAGTGCCGGATTGATGCGCCTGGCGGGCCGTTACCGTGCCCTGAGAGATAGTACCCAGAGAGACTTAGATTCAAACGCAAAAGGCATCCCTATTTACGCCATGATTCGCCCTCGCCAAGGCGACTTTATTTTCAGCGAACAGGATTTAGAGTGCATGTTGCACGACATCGACACCGCCGCGCAAAGTGGCCTGCAAGGCGTCGCAATTGGCGCTCTGACTGCCGATGGGAAAGTGGACACCCACATGACCTCACAACTCGTCGAACGCGCGCACGCCCATCAGTTGGGCGTGACCTTCCATCGCGCGTTTGATCAATGCCAAGATCCCAGTGAAGCCTTGGAAACCATCATCTCGTTAGGCTGTGAGCGAGTCTTAACCTCTGGCCTTGCGTTGACAGCCCCTGAAGGTGTTGCGGTGCTAAAACAGTTAGTGACCCAAGCGCGCGAGCGCATTGTGATTATGGCGGGGGCGGGAGTGAATGCCAGCAACGCGCGCGAGCTCATCAACCAGACCGGCGTGACCGAGCTGCACCTATCAGGAAAAACCCTGCGCCCAAGCTTAATGCGCTCACACTCTCAAGCGGCGATGGGCGAGATTGATGACTATCAGATCCCAGTCACGGATCCAGATGCGATTGCCCAAGTGGTCAAAGCGGTAAAATGTGCCCATTCAAACACTATTGCCTCGAATAAGTGCTAACATATTGATAATAATAAAAGCTAAAAGGGATGCACCATGGCAAAGAACAAGCTTGATAAAGCCTTTTACGAAAGTGAACTGGAACGCTTGCAGATTGAACTGGTCAAGTTGCAAGAGTGGGTAAAGCAAGAAGGTCTGAAAGTCGTGGTGATCTTTGAAGGCAGAGACGCGGCTGGAAAAGGGGGCGTGATTAAGCGCATCACCGAAAAACTCAATCCGCGCGTGTGTCGTGTCACAGCGCTCCCTGCCCCAACAGAAAAAGAGAAAACGCAGTGGTATTTTCAACGCTATGTCGCGCATTTACCCAGCGCTGGCGAAATAGTACTGTTTGACCGCAGTTGGTATAACCGGGCTGGTGTTGAAAAAGTGATGGGCTTTTGTAGCGAAGCGCAATACGAAGAGTTTCTCCACTCTTGTCCAGAATTCGAGCGCATGTTGCAGCGCTCAGGCATCATCTTGATTAAGTACTGGTTTTCCGTCTCAGACGAAGAACAAGAAAAGCGCTTTCTTGGTCGTATCAATACCCCCATCAAACGTTGGAAATTCTCGCCTATGGATCTTGAGTCCCGCAACCGCTGGGCGGAATATTCAGAAGCGAAGGATAAGATGTTTGCCTACACAGACACCAAACAATCGCCGTGGTGGGTCGTCCCTTCAGATGATAAAAAACGCGCGCGCCTCAATTGCATCAGCCATCTCTTAAGCCAAATTGACTATCAAGAAATCTCTTATCCAGAGATCGTGTTACCGGACATCAACAAAGAAGGCTATATTCGTAAGCCGATGGACGACCAGACGTTTGTCCCAGAGAAGTATTAACGCTCATGGCGGCAAAAGATTTATATCACAGTCTAGATCTCAACTTACTGCGGACCTTTCTGGTGCTCTCGCAAGAGTTGAACATGCGCAAAGCCTCTCAGAGGCTCTTTGTCTCTCAGCCAGCGATCAGTCAATCGCTGCAAAAGCTGCGCCGTCACTTTAATGATGAGCTGTTTGTCAAAGTAGCGAAGGGATTGGAGCCAACCCCTTTTGCCGATGAACTCACCCATAAACTCACACCTTTGTTTGATGATCTCGCTGGCGCACTGAACGAAGTGGAAGCATTCGATCCCAGCACACTAGAGCGAACGCTGCGTATTGCTGTTGCGCCTATTGTCCTGACCTGTCTATCAGGCACCTTGTTTCCACTGCTCAAAACCCAGGCGCCGAACTGCACCATTGAGTTGGTAGGCTGGTCAAAAGAAACTCTGTCTGAGATTCAGAAAGGGGAGGTATTGATGGGGGTGAACCTAGAAACGGACATCCCACAAAGTATTTACACTCAGCGCTTAGTGGAATTAACTGGGAAAATCGTGCTGCGCAGCGGCCATCCTCTCACCAAAGCTAGCCTCAACCCAGAGGACTTAGAACCCTATCCAATTGCCTCCATCATTACACCTGGCTGGAACGACAAGCATGTTCCGGCAGCAGATATCATGCGGACGATGGGCTTGACGCCCACGGTTGGCTTCCGCTCTGAATTTGTTATGGCGGTCGTCGATGTCCTACAGCACTCCGACTTTTTTATGCCCCATTCCGACTTGTTCCCAATTCACCAGTTTCCTTTTCTCAAAATGGCCGACGTCAACCTCGATGGAAAACCCTACTTCCATCATGTGGAAAGCTACTACCACAGCAAGTATCGCCACAGTCCATTGATTCACTGGTTATTTTCACAAGTGCAAGACGCATTAAACGCACAGCTTCAATTTAATGATAAGCAGGGCTTATCAGCCAAATACGAATAGCGAATTAGTCTCAGCCTCACTTATCTCCTACATTGACGCCGCTAGGATTACTCGGTTCCAGGATGAACGTTGACTGACTCACCTGGGGCAACATCATGAAATACACCACCCTTCTCGCTTTAACTTCCTTACTCGCTAGTGGCAGTGTCCTTGCCAACATCAAGGGACACCGAATCGGTGCGGGATTTAACCACACCAAGATTGAAGATGCGCTTTATGGCGATGACTACAAAGTGTCTGGCTTGAAGCTAGAGTATGGCTATGAATTTTCCCCTATCGTCGGGATCAACTTCTCCTACACGAAAGGGAAAGAGACCTTTTATGAGTACTTTGAAAGTGACACTTCGACATTCAAGATCGATGCCGATATAGGCTATACCTTTCAACTCGACAACCACATCACGCTTAAACCCTATGTCGCTGTTGGTTTAACCAGATTTAACGAGAGACTCAATGCACTGAGCTATCCGATGCACTCTTGGTCCGACAACGCTCTCTTTATCGGCTTCGGCACCAGAGCAACTTTTGCTGAGCACTTCTATGCTGACTTACGTCTTGATTACATGAATCTCGATGACGACGGATATGACATCTTTGTCGATCAATTCTCTCTCACCTTCGGCTACAAATTCTAACATTACGCCCGCCAACAGGCGGGCGCTGTCCTTTGTCATTTAAGAAGCACTTATGAAAAAACTCAGCGTATTGACTCTGTTACTTCTCTCATCCACACCTTTGTTAGCGCAAACCTTTCACCTATCTCCTGAGATCAAAATGGGGCCTTACATCACGTCAGGCTTATCTGGGGGCGGCCTTCAAATTGGCGTGCGAGATCAACTCGGCTTGGACGCGCTGTATGTGAGTTACTCCCATACTTCGGCGACGATTCTCACCGACAAAGATAGACTGAAAACCTATCGAATCGGCGGGCAATATATGATGCCTCACCTGCCATTCCTTGGCGTCCAGTTCGAGATGGGGGGCGTGGAGTATTGGGGATCGCGAGCAATTCCAGGTCGACCAGACAAGACCGCTACTGGAGTCAGTATTGCTGCCTCTTGGGTAGCCAAGCTCAATGATCACTGGGCACTTCGAGCGGGAATGGATGTGAACTACCTTGACCGTGCGAACACCTACCTGGGTTATCACACCTCAGCGACATTCAGCACGGGGGTTGTGCTCTCTTTTTAATCTTTTCTTAGCGCATCATCAATGCTCTGTTCGCCCAAGTGGCGAACGTCTTTACCTTTGACAAAGTAAATGATGTATTCACAAATGTTTTGGCAGCGGTCACCCACACGTTCTATTGCCCGGGCAGACCACATCACTTGCAGGATGTTGGGGATGTTTTTCGGGTCTTCCATCATGTAAGTCATCAACTGACGAATAACGGCTTCGTACTCGGCATCTAACTTATCATCCAGCTTGTACACTTCTGCGGCGGCATCGACATCCATACGAGCGAACGCGTCCAACACTTGATGAAGCATGGTAATCGCTTGGCGACACAAAGGCTCGAGGGAAACTTGAAATTGGCGCTCTTTAGAGGATGGACTCTCAATCGCAACATAAGCCATCTTGGTGGCAACGTCGCCAATACGTTCCAGATCGGTAATGGTTTTGATGATGGCCATGATCAGGCGAAGATCTTTTGCGGTCGGCTGACGCTTGGCGATGATCCGAGTACACGCCTCATCAATCGACACCTCCATCGCGTTCACTTTATGATCGTCACGTACCACTTTTCGTGCCAATTCGATGTCCTCTTTGTGCAGCGCTTGCATCGCAAAAGAGAGCTGCTGCTCAACTAAGCCTCCCATGGTAAGTACATGGGTACGAATCGACTCTAGTTCGACATTAAACTGACCTGAAATATGACGACCAAAATTCATAAACTGTGTGTGACTCCTCTTTGATTATCCGTAACGTCCGGTGATGTAATCTTCGGTTTGCTTTTTCATCGGTGAGGTAAAGATTGAGTCGGTATCGGAGTACTCAATCAGTTTCCCCATATGAATAAATGCAGTGTGATCGCTCACCCGCGCCGCCTGCTGCATGTTATGCGTGACAATCACCACAGTATATTTGGTTTTGAGGTCATTGATCAGCTCTTCTATCGTCAAAGTGGAGATAGGATCAAGTGCTGATGTCGGTTCATCGAGCAAAAGGACCTCTGGCTCTATGGCAATCGCGCGCGCAATCACCAAACGCTGCTGCTGACCACCCGATAATCCAAACGCATTTTCGTGCAAGCGATCTTTCACTTCGTCCCATAATGCTGCGGCGCGAAGCGAACGTTCAACCGCATCATCAAGAATTCGGCTGTTTTTGACGCCTTGCAGACGCAAGCCATACACCACGTTTTCGTAAATGGATTTGGGAAAAGGATTAGGACGCTGAAACACCATCCCAACTCGGCGGCGCAACGTCGCAACATCGACCCCCGGATGGTAGACGTTTTTTTTATGCAGTTTCACTTTGCCTTCGACGCGGCAGCCTTCGACCAAGTCGTTCATACGATTAATGCAGCGCAGCAAGGTCGACTTTCCGCACCCCGATGGACCGATGAACGCCGTCACCTGACCTTTAGGGATGCGCATTGAAATATCACTCAGCGCTTGCTTGTGACGATAAAACAAGTTGAGGCCATCGATCTCGATCGCCGTTTGTTCATCGCTTAGGTTACGCACATCTAGCGGCGCTCGGTAGCCTAAGGTTTGGTTCACTGAAAACATGCTTAATCTTGTCCAAAGGTTCGATATTTTTCGCGTAAATTATTGCGAATACTGATGGCGGTTAAATTGAGCCCGATGATGACCGTGACCAATAAAAAAGAGGTGGCGTACACTAAGGGACGCGCGCTTTCGATATTGGTGGTCTGAAAACCGACATCGTAGATATGAAAGCCCAAATGCATAAACTTACGCTCAAGGTGCAAAAAGGGAAACTGGCTGTCAACGGGCAAGCTGGAGGCCAACTTCACCGCCCCGACCAACATCAGCGGCGCCACTTCTCCCGCAGCTCGAGCCACGGCGAGAATCAATCCGGTAATAATCGCAGGGCTAGCCATCGGCAGAACAATGCGCCACATGGTCTCGAACTGTGTCGCGCCTAACGCCAAAGAGCCGTGACGCACCGAATTCGGGATGCGACTTAAGCCCTCTTCCGTGGCCACAATGACCACAGGCAAGGTCAATACCGCCAAGGTGAGCGCTGACCAAAGTAGACCTGGCGTTCCAAACGTCGGACTGGGCAGCTTTTCAGAATAGAAGAGCGCATCAATCGAGCCACCTAAGGTGTAGACGAAAAAGCCTAACCCAAAGACACCATAAACGATCGAAGGCACCCCAGCCAAGTTGATCACCGCCACACGAATCACTCGAGTAAACGCGTTGTTGTGCGCATACTCATGTAAGTAGACTGCTGCAATCACGCCCAGTGGCATAACAATAATCGACATGATGATCACCAGTAACACGGTACCAAACATGGCCGGAAATACGCCCCCTTCCGAGTTGGACTCTCTGGGATCATCGGTCAGAAACTTCCAAGCTTGCAGCGACCACTGGCCAAGTTTTTCGAGCAGAGACATATCATTGGGATACCACACATCTAACATCTCACGCAGTGGAATCGTCACCTGTGTTCCTTGCATATCCACCACAACCAGGCCTTGAAGATCAAGCTCATCACGCCAATCATCAAGCCTTGCTTCCATCGCCATCAACTGCTGACTAAAGCCTTGGGATTGCTGCTGATAACGCAGCAAAAAGGCATCGTCCAAATTTCCGTTGAGTTCTCGCTTTCGATACTCCAAGCGTAGCTTATCTGCCTGCGCGCTGAGCACTTTGATCTGCTTCTCGACCAGATTCTCAATGTCGCCCCGCACCTCTTTTGCAAACGCCAGTCCACGACCAATCGCCACATCCACCTCTTGGCTCATCTCGCCATCGGCTTGTCGATAAGCGATGGGTCGACCAAAAAAATCACCGCCGCGCGTGCGCTCAATCACCGCCCACCCGGAAGGGGTCGTACGATCTAACACCTCAGTTTCAAGTACAGACACAAAATCGGCAGAATAGAGATCGCGGTTGGCGACTTTAATACTCAAGCGCTCAACCAACCCTCGCTCTTCCACCTCATCTGACAGTTCAATGGCCATCTCTTGTAAATGATTAATGGGCACCGATTCCGTCGCGTAGAGTTGCCCCACCAGCACCTCACCTTGAGAGGTCTGCCATTGATAGAGTGGAGAGGGCCAGAAAAACGAGAGACCTTTCCAACCAATCAGCAGCAATAAGCCCAGTACTGAGAGTAAGCTCACGCTGACCGCACCGCCGGTGAGCCAAATCCAAGGAGAGCCAGACTTCAGCCATTGATAACCCGATTTCATACTAATCATGGCTCACCGCCTGAGCGGTTTTGACTCGCTTACAACGCACGATATTTCTCTCTTAACCTCTGACGCACCCACTCCGCCACCGAGTTCACTGCAAAAGTGAACATCAGCAAAATCAACGCCGCTAGGAATAGCAATCGGTAATGGGAACTGCCTACTTCCGACTCCGGCATCTCAACCGCGATCGTTGCGGACAATGTGCGCATCCCTTCCAATATGTTCCAATCAAGGATCGGGGTGTTACCGGTGGCCATCAGCACGATCATCGTCTCACCAACGGCGCGGCCAAGCCCCATCATGACGGCCGAAAAAATACCCGGACTGGCGGTAAGCAACACCACGTGTACTAAGGTTTGCCACTGCGTCGCACCCAAGGCCAATGACCCATCCGATAAGTGTTTCGGTACCGAGAAGATGGCGTCTTCTGCAATGGTAAAGATGGTCGGGATCACCGCAAACCCCATCGCAAAACCGACTACTAAGGCATTACGCTGATCAAAACCAATCCCGTGCTGCGCCAAATACGCACGCACATCACCATCAAACAACCACTCTTCTAAACCGCTAGTGTGAGAAAGCACCACCACCGTCAGCAAGATGATCACCGGCATAAGAATCACCGCATGCCAGCCATTGGCAAAGTGACGCTTCCATATTTTGGGTAGACTTTGCCACAGCGCCCCGGCCACTACGGTAGACAGCGGCAAAGCAATCAACAGCACCACCACAGACGCGAGATAGTTCTCAACAATCGGTGCAAACCACAAGCCCGCCAGAAAGCCGATGATGACCGTCGGTAGCGCCTCCATCAGCTCGATAGAGGGCTTGACGACTCGGCGCATCGCTGGCGTCATAAAATAAGCGGTATAAATGGCGCCCAATACCGCTATCGGTACCGCGAACATCATGGCGAACAATGCCGCTTTGATGGTGCCAAACGCGATCGGCACCAAGCTGAATTTGGCTTCAAACTCATCATTGGCCGAGGTGGTTTGCCAAACAAACTCTGGCTCTGGGTACCCTTCATACCACACTTTTTGCCACAGAGAAGACAATGAGATTTCAGGGTATGGATTATCGAGATGCGAGACAGACAACTGGTCGCCACTCTGGGTCAACAAATATTGTTCATTGTTGGACATCGCCGCTAAGGTGGGCGCTTTATCAAAGGCTCGGTTAAACAGCACCAACTTTTCACTGGTGGTGTAGTGGCTTTGAACCGTGCCATTGGTATAAAAACTGTAGAAGCCTTTGCGATAGGTATCAGGCAGCAGCAGCTGTAACTGCGGTGCGAGTTGAAACTCTCGAATCGGCATCAAGTGGCGCTCACCCTCTTTGAGCACATCAAACCACTGCGACACTTTGCCGTCTTGGTGGCTCACTAACAAAGAGTAAGCGCCCGCTAACAGCTGCACCTCACTCACCGCATGTTTGACGTTGCCTGCACTTAAATCGACCACTTCACGAACCAAGAACCCCTGACGCTGTTTGGTGGCAATGACCAGCTCAGATGCGCTGCGCAAATATAGCGTGTCACCATTGGGGGTAAGCAAAAGCTGATCTAAATCGATAAAAGGCTGTGGAAACTCAAATTCTTGGCGTTTCCCATTGGAATCTAACCAACGGACACGGATGCGATTGTCGTCATAGTAGCCGACCAAAGTGAAAGTATCGTGCGTGAAGGCATCGCGGTCTGCAAAAGCAAATGCGCGCAACTGAGCGTCAGTGACTGACTCACCCAAGAGCAAATCCAGCGGCGGCGTAACCACATCGACACTCGGGGTGAGTACTCGCTCACCGTTTGCCAACCTGCTGCTTAATTCAGGGCGAAAGAGCGTCACCTGCCCTGATGGCGTCGCCATCGCATGCCAAGGGTTCACACCAATACCAGAGGCAAACAAGGTGTGCTGCGCCCCCAAGTCATAGTGATAAATCGCGTCGCGGCGCTCATCATTGAGCGCCCAAAACTTGAGTGTACCGAGAGAGGATAAGGTATAAGCGGAATGGCCATAGTCATCGACACCCAGCGCAACGATAGACTGCTCATCTATCGTTATAGTCGACAAATTGGGCGTGATCTTGGCGTCAGAAAACAGAGGCAAGACCATCATGGCCAGATAAACAAAGATCAGCACCAGCGCCGCAAGCACGCCGACGCCACCCGCAGAGACAGCCAGTTTTACGATTCTATCTTTAATAAGTCGTTTTCTGTCACGTTCTCGTAACGAAAAATCGCCTTTAACCATCTGTCCCACTTACCTAAATTAACCCATGTGTATAATATTTCTATTAGGTGACAATTATATTACAGCTCACATTAAGCAACTGAAAGTAGTGTAATAAAAACCTGCAATAAAAATGTCATATAAAGATCTTAGCTTGGCTACCTGTTTGGTCTTATTAAGTCCTTACTCTATAGCGCCCCTTAGAGAAGGCACGTTGCAAAGGTTGGGTTATGAGTGCTGAAAAACTGTATATCGAAAAAGAGCTTAGTTGGCTGTCGTTTAATGAACGCGTCCTTCAAGAAGCAGCGGATAAAGAGGTGCCACTCATCGAAAGAATTCGATTTTTAGGCATATTTTCCAACAACTTGGACGAGTTTTATAAAGTTCGATTTTCCGATGTCAAACGTCGTATCTTGATCAATCAAGAGCGCGGTGGCAGTGACAATCCCAAACACCTGCTGAGCAAAATGCAGAGCAAAGCGCTCAAACTGAATGATAAATTTGATGAGCTCTACTCTGAGCTGATCCGCGAAATGGCGCGTCGGCGGATTTTTTTAGTCAACGAAACTCAGCTCAGTGACGCACAACAAAAGTGGGTAAAAAAGTATTTTCGCAATGAAGTGGTTCCGCATATCACCCCGCTTTTGATGCGTGACGACATCGATGTGCTGCAATTCCTAAAAGATGAATACGCCTACATCGCTGTCGACTTACGCAAAGGCGAACACAATCAATATGCCTTGATAGAGATCCCCACCGACCACTTGCCTCGCTTTGTCATGGTGCCAGAACAGAAAGGCAAACGGCGCAAAACCATCATTCTTCTCGATAACATCATCCGATACTGTTTGGATGAACTCTTCAGTGGCTTTTTTGAGTATGACGAGCTAAACGGCTACGCGATGAAAATGACGCGTGACGCCGAATACGACCTCAGTCACGAAGTCGAGCACAGCCTTCTTGAGCAAATGTCTGAAGGGGTCAGTCAGCGCTTAACCGCGATGCCGGTTCGCTTTGTCTATGAGCGTGACATGCCCACCGAAATGCTGAGCTTTTTGTGCGATAAGCTGAAAATCTCCAACTACGACAGTTTGATCCCAGGTGGCCGCTACCACAACTTTAAAGACTTTATTGGTTTTCCCAATGTGGGCCGTGACTACCTCGAAAACAAACCCTTACCGCCGATGAAATGCGCCGATTTCGACGGGTATGCCAACGCCTTTGATGCCATCAAAGCGCAAGATATCTTACTCTATTACCCCTATCACACATTTGAGCACATCAGCGAAATGGTGAGGCAGGCATCGTTCGATCCGAAAGTACTGAGCATCAAGATCAATATTTATCGCGTTGCCAAAGATTCGCGCCTGATGAACTCGATTATCGATGCGGTGCACAATGGCAAAAGTGTCACAGTGATTGTAGAGCTTCAGGCTCGATTTGATGAAGAAGCCAACATTGAGTGGTCGCGGATTCTGACCGAAGCCGGCGTGCATGTCATTTTTGGCGCGCCCGGATTAAAAATCCACTCTAAATTGCTCTTGATTACACGCCGCGAAGATGACGACATCGTCCGCTATGCGCACATCGGCACCGGCAACTTCCATGAAAAAACCGCCCGTATCTACACCGATTTCTCGCTTCTCACCGCAGACCCTGAGCTCACCAACGAAGTGCGCAATGTGTTTGGCTACATTGAGAACCCGTATCGACCGGTGCGCTTCAATCACTTAATTGTCTCACCACAAAACTCTCGCAAGCAGCTCTATCGCCTCATCGACGCAGAAATTGCCAATGCGAAAGAGGGTAAAAAAGCCGCTATTACGCTGAAAGTCAACAACCTAGTGGATCGCGGACTGGCAAATAAACTCTACGGCGCGAGCAGCGCAGGGGTAGAGATAAAGATGATCATTCGCGGCATGTGCTCTTTGGTGCCGGGTATTGATGGCGTGAGCGACAACATCAAAATCATCAGCATCGTCGACCGATTCTTAGAACACCCGCGCGTTCTCATCACGCACAATGATGGAGACCCCAAAGTGTACATCTCATCAGCAGATTGGATGACACGGAATATCGACTATCGGATCGAAGTCGGTGCTCCAGTGCGTGACGAACGTCTTAAACAGCGCATTATCGATATCATCAACATCCACTTTACCGATACAGTAAAGGCGAGGTGGATAGACAAAGAGATGAGCAATACCTATGTGCCACGCGGAAACCGAAAGAAAATTCGCTCACAGATTGCCATTTACGACTATCTTAAGAATGTAGAAAAACAGACAAAGAAACAGAAAGAGCTTTCAATCACTCATGACCCAAACACCGGAAATTCGTGATGTTGCCGCGATTGACCTTGGCTCAAACAGCTTCCACATGGTGGTCGCCAAAGTTGTAGACCAAGACTTGCAACTGGTAAGTCGACACAAGCAGCGAGTCCGTCTCGCAGCTGGGTTAGATGCACAAAAAAATTTAGACAACGCCGCCATTGAACGTGGCTTAGAATGTTTGACCATCTTCGCTGAGCGACTGCAAGGGTTTGAGGAGAGCAATGTGCGTATCGCCGCAACGCACACCCTACGTCAAGCCAACAACGCGCATATCTTTTTGCAGCGAGCCCGTGACGTACTGCCCTTTCCCATCGAGATCATCCCCGGTATTGAAGAAGCACGCCTAATTTATCTGGGGGTTGCCCACACGCAACCGGCCTCTGACTCCAAATTGGTGGTAGACATTGGCGGTGGCAGTACCGAAATGATCATAGGGCAAGGCTTCGAACCGCATTTAGTCAACAGTAAGCAGATGGGGTGCGTCAGCTTTACTAAGCACTATTTCAAAAACAACAGGCTGTCGAAGAAGAACTTTGCCAAAGCGACCTTAGCCGCGGAGCAAAAGTTGGAGTCCATTGCCCATCAATATCGCAAGAAAGGCTGGGAAGTCGCGTTTGGCTCCTCAGGGACCATTAAGGCCATTCGTGATGTACTGGTCGGAATGGGCTTTGAAGATGGCATTATCGACAGCAAACGACTCGACAAGCTCATCGAAAAACTGTGTGAGTGGGAGACGATTGATGACATCAACCTCACCGGCCTCACACCGGAACGTCAGCCTGTGTTTGCGGCGGGTGTGGCGATCCTTGCCGCCATTTTCAAAGATTTCAAAATCAACGAAATGCACTTTTCAGAGGGCGCACTGCGAGAAGGCTTACTCTACGAAATGGAATCGCGCTTTAAGCGCTCCGACATCCGCATGCGCACCACGGAAAACCTTGCCAGTAAACATCTGGTCGATCTAGAGCATGCGGCCAAAGTCAAAGGCCATGCCCGCGAGTTTTTGGATCAAACCCACCAAGAGCTTGGCATTAACAAACACTCTGAGCTGTTTGATTTGCTCGAATGGAGCGCGTTATTGCATGAAGTAGGGCTTAGCATCAGCTTACAAGCCTTCCACCGCCATTCGGCTTACATTCTCAAACATACCTACATGCCTGGCTTTAACCGAGAGCAGCAAACCATTCTCGCCATGTTAGCGCGCTTTCAGCGCAAAGCGTTAAAGCTCAATGAAATGGAAGAGTTTTCGCTGTTTAAGAAAAAGCACGTCATCAGTTTAATTCGCATTCTGCGCCTCGCCATCTTGCTCAACGGTCAGCGCAACGATGACCCACTGCCAGCCCTGACACTGAAAGTCGATGGCGACAGTTGGACCTTGAAGTGTGATGAAGCCCAGTGGTTGGAACACAACAAGCTGCTCCATGCCGATCTGCTTTGCGAGCAAGAATACTGGAACAGTGTCGGCTGGGAACTGACCTTTTAGACTCAGTCTCTCTCATAAAACGAAAAAACGCCGCGTTATAAGTGAACGCGGCGTTTGTTTAACCTTATGATGACGACGTCTTCGTCATTTCAATTACGTAGAGAAAGGCCGACTTTTTCTAATTCCTGCTGCGCGATTTCAGGCGATAGAGGGACATAACCATCTTTGCTCACCAGAGCTTGCCCTTGTTTAGAGTAAATAAAGCGAATGAACTCTCGCTCGATCGGAGGCAGCGGTTTGTCAGGATGCTTGTTGACATACACATACAGGTAACGCGACAAAGGGTACCGACCAGTCAAAATGTTTTGATAACTCGGCGCGATGTAATCCTCGCCCTCTTTGGCAATCGGCAGCAGCTTCACACCTGACACTTGATAGCCTACGCCAGAGTAGCCGATCGTATTGATCGCAGAGGCCACCGATTGGACGACCGATGCCGATCCCGGCTGCTCATTGACGTTATTTTTAAAGTCACCGCCGCATAAGGCGTTGTTTTTAAAATAGCCGTACGTACCGGAGACCGAGTTGCGACCAAACATTTGAATCGCACGCTTTGCCCATTGGTAGTCGAGTCCTAGTTGGGTCCAAAACTCGATACTCTCCGTACCGCCACAACGTAAAGTCGCGGAAAAAATACGATCAAGCTGAGAAAAATTGAGCCCTTCAATCGGATTGTCGCGGTGGACAAAAACGCCAATCGCGTCGATGGCGACGCGTAACTCTGTGGGTTTGTAACCATGCTCGCGCTCAAAGGCCTCAATTTCACGGTTGCGCATTTCGCGGCTCATCGGGCCAAATTGCGCCGTTCGCTCAGTTAATGCTGGGGGAGCGGTGGAAGAACCAGACGCCTGGACTTGACCATTAATACTGGGATAAATCAGCGTAAACTCTTCCATCCATAAGGTGGTCATACCGGCAAGCGTATCAGAGCCAACACTGCTCAGGCTTCCGCTAACGCCGCGTACTTTTTGATACTCTTGCAATCCTATCGCTCGAGCAGGGCCAGTCAATAGCCCCAATACCGCCACACCAATCGTGATGATGATTGGCCACGCTTTTTGGCGCCCCATTACTTCACCACCAAACGTTTTGGCAACAAGAAGGAGAACTTACTGCCCACACCGACTTGCGACTCAATTTCAAGATGTGAATCGTGGTGGGTTAACGCATGTTTAACGATGGCAAGACCGAGTCCACTTCCGCCGGTATCACGCGAGCGTGCCTTATCCACTCGGTAAAAACGCTCGGTTAAACGGTGAATATGCTGTTTCTCGATCCCTTCACCGCTGTCTTCCACTTCAAGCCTCGCCCCTTGTGCCGTTTCATACCAACGCACATTGACCGTTGCACCGGCTGGGGTGTATTTCACGGCGTTATAGACCAGATTAGAAATAGCGCTGCGCAATTGATCTTCGTCACCAAGCACTCGTAACGTGTCATCGACATCAAAGTGGAGCTGATGGTTATGCTCGCCACTGAGGCTCGCCGCTTCTTTCTCAAGCACATCCAGCATCGCGGGGACGTTCACGACATCTTCAAGCTCATGCATGGGCGCCGCTTCGATCTTAGAGAGGGTCAACAACTGATTGACCAAACTGTTCATGCGGTTTAGCTGCTCGGTCATCACGCCGTGTGCCTTACTCCACATCGGGCCGACCACCATGTCTGGGTCTTCCGTCATTTCCAGGTACCCTTGCAGCACGGTCATCGGCGTACGAAGTTCATGAGACACGTTGGCGAAGAAGTTGCGGCGCATCCCCTCAAGCTGCTTGAGCTGAGTGACGTCACGCACCACCATCAAGTGCTCCCCTTCGGTATAAGGCACAATACGTAGTTCGAGCATTCGCTCGACGTTCAACGGTGAACGCATTTCCAGAGGGACAGAGAAATCTTGCTTATTGAGATATTTGATGAAATCAGGGGTACGAATTAGATTCGATATCGGCTGGCCCGAATCATCTGGCCAGCGAAATCCAAGCAGATGCTGGGCGAGTTTGTTGCACCAGACAATGTTGCCTTCACTGCGAAACACCACGACTGCATCGGGTAGGGATTCGGCACCGTTGCGGAAACGGCGGATAAGATTGGTCAGCTCTTTGCGCTTTTTTCGCTGACGCTGCTGCAAGCGGTAAATGCCATTAAATAGCGACTCCCAGTTACCAGACCCCGACGGTGGCGTCAGGCGCTTTTCGTCCCACAGCCAAGCAGATAAACGTATTTGATTGTGCAGATGCCACAGCAACTGAATCGCCGTCGCGGCTAAAAACAGCCACGGCAGATAACCGAATACCCAACCAATGAGTACCCAAGGGGTGTAAAAAAAAGCCAGCTCCCAGGCCAGCTTTTTCCAAGTTAACCGTTCTACCACTTACCTCTCCGTTTTGCTTTCCTTATGACCTCACACGCTTAATGTGATTATGCTTTGGTGGAGAAGCGATAACCTGCACCGCGCACTGTTTGGATCAACTTATCGTGCCCGGCGGCTTCGAGTGCTTTGCGTAAACGACGGATATGAACGTCAACCGTACGATCTTCCACGTACACGTTGGTTCCCCAGACGTTATTGAGCAACTGCTCGCGGCTGTAGACACGCTCTTGGTGAGTCATAAAGAAGTGCAACATTTTGAATTCCGTTGGCCCCATATCGACAGGCTCATCGTTCGCTGTCACACGGTGAGAAACGGGATCCAATTTGAGTCCTTGAACATCAATCACATCTTCCAGCGCAGTGGGCGTCACGCGGCGAATCACCGCTTTAAGCCTCGCCACCAGCTCTTTCGGTGAAAATGGTTTGGTGATGTAATCATCCGCACCCACTTCAAGGCCACGAACCTTGTCTTCTTCTTCACCACGCGCTGTTAGCATCACTACCGGAATGTTGCGTGTCAGCTCTTCACGCTTCATGTGTTTGATGAAATTAATACCGCTGCCGCCAGGGAGCATCCAATCTAGCAGAACTAGATCTGGGAAGGGTTCAGCCAATTTGGTTACTGCAGTATCGTAATCTTCTGCTTCTACTGCTTGGTAACCTTTTTGTTCAAGAACAAAACACAGCATTTCACGAATTGGTGCCTCGTCTTCAACAACCAGAATCCTTCTAGACATAATCATTTAACCTTATGTTCGTTGAGTTTACTCAATGATTAGGGCGGGCAGCCTGCCGCCTCTTGATGCATAGGCATTATTACTAGCAATTATGACACTTTTGTGACCTTTGAAAACAAATTTTCATATAACTTTTATTCTGGATTCATCTTCATATTTTGCATTTCGGCTAAGACAATCTGGTTGAAATTCCTTATTATTGCCGACTTACTTGTAGCACTAGAGAGATCATATGTGGTTTAAAAACTGTCTGGTTTATCGCTTTAACCGCGATATTGAGTTCAATGCAGACCAATTAGAAAAACAGCTCCAAGAGTTTCGTTTTACGCCATGTGGCAGCCAAGACAAGCAAAAATTCGGTTGGGTCACCGCCATGGGGAAACACGGCGACATGATGACGCACGTTTCCGAAAACCGCATTCTTATCTGCGCCAAGAAAGAAGAGAAAATGTTGCCCGCTTCCGTGATCAAAGAGTCACTGAACGCTAAAGTGGATGCCATGGAAGCGCAAGAAGGTCGACCACTGAAAAAGAAAGAAAAAGAGACCTTAAAAGACGACATCGTGATGGATTTGCTACCGCGTGCCTTTAGCCGCAGTAACCACACCTATGTGCTGATTTTGCCGAGCGAAGGCTTTATTTTGGTGGATGCGAGCAGCTACAAAAAAGCCGAAGATGTCTTAGCTCTACTGCGTAAAACCATGGGAAGCTTACCCGTCGTGCCTGCCATCCCGGAAAAACCGCTCGAACTTACAATGACAGAATGGGTAAAAAGCGGCGATCTCCCAGCAGGCCTAAAAATGCTTGACGAGGCCGAACTAAAATCGGTACTGGAAGAAGGCGGTATTATCCGTTGTAAGAAGCAAGAGCTGACCAGTGATGAGATTCGCAGCCACATTGAAGCGGATAAGCAAGTCACCAAACTCGCCTTGTGGTGGCAAGAGCGCTTGGAGTTTATTTTGGCCGACGACGGCAGCATCAAACGCCTCAAGTTTTCAGATGAACTGAGAGATCAGAACGAAGATATTCCTCGTGAAGATCAAGCGGCGCGCTTTGATGCCGACTTTTCACTGATGTGCGGCGAAATGAGCACCTTCTTACCGGATCTCTACCGCATGCTCGGTGGACTACCGCACCCGAACGCGTAATCTTCTGCCCCTAACTCTCTTCAGCGCCTTCGCTTCGAAGGCGTTTCATTACTCTCTCTTATGTTTTCCTAGTCACCACAGCGTATTTGACGTAAAATTTGCGCCCCTGATTCCATATGGTGGAATCGGCCTGACTTGAGATCAGATTGAAGAGAAATGACTATGACCACTGAGAAAGCTTTTGTTCCTGAGCTACTGTCACCGGCAGGCAGCTTGAAAAACATGCGTTATGCCTTTGCCTACGGCGCTGATGCCGTTTACGCGGGCCAACCTCGTTACAGCCTGCGCGTTCGTAACAACGAGTTCAACCACGAAAACCTAAAAATCGGTATCGATGAAGCGCATGCGCTGGGTAAAAAACTCTACGTGGTGTGCAACATCCAGCCGCACAACTCAAAGCTAAAAACCTTTATCCGCGACCTTAAGCCTGTGGTCGAAATGGGCCCAGACGCCTTAATCATGTCTGACCCAGGTCTGATTATGATGGTACGTGAAGCCTTCCCTGATATGCCAATCCACTTATCAGTACAAGCGAACGCGGTGAACTGGGCGACGGTAAAATTCTGGGCTGCCAACGGTGTTGAACGCGTGATTGTTTCTCGTGAGCTTTCTCTAGAAGAGATCGAAGAGATCCGTGAACACTGCCCTGAAACAGAGCTCGAAGTCTTTGTTCACGGTGCACTTTGCATGGCGTATTCTGGTCGCTGTCTGCTTTCTGGCTACATCAACAAGCGTGATCCGAACCAAGGGACATGTACGAACGCATGTCGTTGGGAATACAAAGTTGAGCAAGGCAAAGAAAACGACACTGGCGACATCGTTGAGAAGTTTGATCCATCACAGGCCCAGCCTGTTGAAGTTCAAGACGAGCGCCCTGAAACCACGATTGGTCGTGGCAAACCAACCGACGAAGTGGTGCTGCTTTCTGAAGCTCACCGTCCAGAAGAAAAGATGGCCGCTTACGAAGATGAGCACGGCACTTACATCATGAACTCGAAAGATCTCCGTGCGGTTCAGCACGTTGAGCGTCTAACGAAGATGGGTGTTCACTCGCTGAAAATCGAAGGCCGCACTAAGTCTTTCTACTACTGTGCGCGCACCGCGCAAGTCTACCGTAAAGCGATCGATGATGCGGTTGCAGGTCGTCCGTTTGATGAGAGCCTGATGGGCACGCTTGAAAGCCTCGCTCACCGTGGTTACACCGAAGGCTTCCTTCGCCGTCACACGCACGATGCTTACCAAAACTACGACTACGGCTACTCTGTTTCCGATTCTCAGCAGTTTGTCGGTGAGTTTACCGGTAAACGTCGCGGTGACATGGCAGAAGTGGAAGTGAAGAACAAATTCGTTGTGGGTGATAGCCTTGAGCTTATGACACCTAAAGGCAATGTAGTCTTCACGCTTGAAGCGATGGAAAACCGCAAGTCTGAGTCTATCGATGACGCAAAAGGCAATGGCCACTTTGTCTTCATTCCAGTCCCACAGGATTTGGATCTGGAATTTGGTCTATTGATGCGTAACCTTAATGCTGGTCAGGATACCCGTAACCCAACAGGTAAATAACCATGGCGTTGCTGATCACGGATAAGTGCATTAACTGCGATATGTGTGACCCTGAGTGCCCTAACGGCGCTATCTCTATGGGCGACAGCATATTCGAGATCGACCCTGATCTCTGTACAGAGTGTAAAGGGCACTACGACAAACCCACCTGTCAGTCTGTGTGTCCGATCACCAAATGCATTATCACGGACCCAAACCATATTGAGACCGAAGAGGAACTGCTCGAAAAGTTCGTCATCATTCAAGGGTTAGCCTAATACCAAAAAACGCCGCTCATCGAAGCGGCGTTTTTTATGTTAGTCAGCGTTATTTATAACTGAGCTCTGTGGCTTTGCCTTTAAATATGCGATACACCGCAAAGGTGTAGAGCAATATCATCGGCATCACCACAACCACACCATAGCCGACGATGATCAACGTCGCATCTGAAGAGGCCGCTTGGCGAGCCTCCATAATTCCAGGTACCACTTGCGGAAAGAAACTGTACGCTAGCCCCAAAAAGCTCAGTGCATAAATCACCACAGCACCAATAAAAGGCCAACGCGCGCCCCAATCATCACTGGTCGGAACTCGACGTAAGTATCGGTCAACTAAGTAGATTGTCGTCAAAACCACCAAAGGCACCGGGGCAAGCAGCAGAATTTCCGGAAAGCTGAACCAACGTTGCGCTACCTGTTGGTTGACTAGCGGGTTAACAATGCTGACCGAGATTATCCCTAGCGCAGCAATCCAGCCCGCTCTGCGTGACCAACGCGCAGCTCTGACTTGCAATCTTCCTTCCGTTTTGAGAACCAACCAAGCACCGCCAATGTAGACATAGGCGCACGCAACACAAAGACTACTGAGAAACGCAAACCCGTAAGCTTGTGCCGATGCTTCGAACCCCATGATGTACCTTCCCACCATGTATCCTTGGGTCAGTGCCGCGAGCAATGATCCCAATTTAAAACAATTATCCCACCGCTGCTTATAGTCCGCTTTGGCCTTGGCTCGAAAATCAAACGCGACACCTCGCATGATCAATGCAATCAGCATGAAGGCGGTCGGTAAATAGAGCTCGGTAAAAATCAGACTGTGCGCACTAGGGAAGGCTATCAACAGTATCCCAACCGCCAATACAAGCCAAGTCTCATTGGCATCCCAGAACGGTCCAATCGACGCAATCATTCTGTCTCGCTGATCTTCATCGTTGCTAGGAAGGAGCATACCTACCCCGAGATCATAACCATCCAACACTGCATACATAAATACGGTGAAGCCAAGGATCAACAGATAAACTTCTGGTAAATAGTTCAACATTAGCATACCCCTTGTTGTACTGTTGCCGTAACTTTGTGGGCATCAACGTCCTTACGAGCGAGATAAAACAAGGTGTGGATGTACGCCAGAAGAAGAGCAGCATAAACGACAAGATACATCGACAAGGAGATCATCACATTCGATGGTGCCAATGGTGTGACCGCTTCTGCCGTTCTCAGTACACCAGTGACAAGCCAAGGTTGACGTCCTATCTCTGTGACATACCAACCTGCGAGCGTCGCTATCCACCCAGAAAACGTCATGGCGACCACGACATAGAGGTAGGGCCTCGGCAGGTCTCGAGCTCGGAGCAAGCGATAACCACCAAACCAACTTACTGCTAGCATCAATAGTCCGACCCCAACCATGACCCGAAAGCCAAAAAATAGCGGCTTTACTGGTGGGTGATTGGGTGCAAAGTCATTGAGGCCGACAATTTCCCCATCAAGCGAATGAGTGAGAATCAAACTCGCCAAATGTGGGATCCCTAGCGCGAATTCGTTCTGACGCAGCTCTTCATTTGGCCAAGCAAACAGGAGCAGCGGAGCGCCTTGCTCTGTTTCCCATACTCCTTCCATCGCCGCAATCTTCGCCGGTTGATGCTCTAAGGTGTTCAAGCCGTGCAAGTCACCGACAAAAATCTGAACAGGAATGAATAACGCCGCCGCTAACAGTGAAACTCTCAATCCAAGCTTGGCTGCACGATGGCTAGGTTGCTTAATAAGCTGATAGGCACTGATGCCTGCGATCAAAAAGCTTGCGGTCAAACCAGACGCCAATAGGGTATGCGCAAACCGATAAGGCAAAGAGGGGTTGAAGATGACGTCCTTCCAACTGGTGACATGCACCACACCATCGATGACTTCATACCCAGCTGGCGTATGCATCCAACTATTCAGTACCAGAATCCAAAACGCCGACATGGTCGTGCCGACCGCCACCAAGACGGTGGCCAAAGTATGGAACCAGTCGGGCACACGGCCTCGACCAAACAGCATCACGCCAAGAAAGGTCGCCTCCATAAAAAAGGCCGTCATTACTTCGTAGCCCAGCAGAGGACCTGCAACATTACCCACACGCTCCATAAAGCCCGGCCAATTAGTGCCAAACTGAAAACTCATCGTAATGCCTGAGACAACACCGAGTGCGAATGTGAGTGCAAACACCTTGACCCAAAAGTAATAGACATCGAGCCAAACTGGCGCTTGCGTTCGGTTGTAGCGCCATTTGAAAAACACCAACATCCATGCCAGAGCGATGGTGATGGTTGGGAATAAAATATGAAAACTAATATTGGTCGCAAACTGGATTCGCGACAACATGAGGGTATCTAACATCTCACTACCTCAACAGCTAATAACCCAAATTAAATCGAAATTTCTGAAAATTTCTTACGGATATCGGCGGGTATTGGATCGGATACTCATGAATATCGCCCGAGTAGCGCACTTTTTATCTTATTTAGAAGAAAACATGAAAACGAATGACAGGATTCAAGACTGTTCTGCTAGTAATGCCAAACATTGGCCGGGTGGTACTTTCGGCGTTTTCTTTTTGTTTGTCGTGCTCGGTGTTGGCGTTTTGATGGCAGGTTTGGGCTGTGGTTTCCAACTGGCAAGCTCTGCGCCGCAACCATCCCCCGCAGGAGGCGCGGCTTGAGGTTGACAGGCATCACTGCCCTTAGGGCAGCGAAGCCGAACATGCATATGGTAATGATGCCCCCACCAAGGCCTAACTTTGCGAAGCCATGTTCTGTCTTGGCTCTCTTCGCTGCGGCACAAGGTGTCTTTGATAACGGGGTGAACAAAAATTCGAGCGACGTCGTCATCACTGGCTGCAAGCTTGATCAAATCAAAATGACGACGGTCCCAGCTCGCTTTCACTAAGCGGTATTGCTCAAGGTTGACCACGCTCACAGGCTCTGGTTTGGCCAACTGAGGGGAACTCAATGGCGCATCTGCCAACCTAAGCCAAATGTCGATATCGAGCCCCGTTTGATGACTTGAATGGCCCGACGAAAAGCGACCACCTTGTGGCAGCGAGAGATCGCCAATCAAGAGCGAGGTGTTCAACGTTCGATGCACTTGCTCAGCCAAATGTTCGATGTAGCGAATCGCACTGGGGTGAGCGTAGTATCGAGCGCGCTGGCTGCGCAGCACTTGATACCCTTCCCCTTCAAGCGGTAGCGCCTTGGCCCCGGCTAAGCAGCCATTGGCGTAGCTTCCTATCGCCTGCGGCTGAGATTGAGACGGAGATGAAATGGCCTCCCAAGGCGTGGCACTGACCGATGAGCCAAAGCTCATCATCAAGGCGATAGGTAGAAAGGCGATAAGTCGCCAAATCGTCCCTGTTTGCATGACTCGTCCCTTCCCTCAATTCACCGTTGCCACTCAGCGTTTAATAATGGTCACCATTATCATAATAGCCGCTGGCTTCAAGCGCCGTGAAAATTACCGCCACATCGACCTCTTCGCCAAGCACGCCGCGAACCTGACGAGTA
The DNA here is from genome assembly GCF_059833955.1 of Vibrio sp. R15-SG3-ISO1A. Classification (NCBI taxonomy): domain Bacteria; kingdom Pseudomonadati; phylum Pseudomonadota; class Gammaproteobacteria; order Vibrionales; family Vibrionaceae; genus Vibrio; species Vibrio sp. R15-SG3-ISO1A. The sequence continues at coordinate 68,057 of NZ_JCBDGH010000070.1, read as the reverse complement.
ATGATGCTCGCGACCGCATCTTGGGTCTCTTGGCCGCGATCAAACCACAACACTTCGACAAACGGATACGCTTGGCTGACCTCTCCATCGTAAAAAAACGTGGTATAGATGTATTCAAAGGTGAAATCCTCTTTGGGGCAATCCATATGCGGTTGCAGCTCATCAAGCAGTGTTGAGGATAAGGTTTGAACCGTTTGCGGCTCCACTGCTCGAAAACGTAGATGAGGCATAGATAAGATCCTATTGTTGAGTTTGCTCCATAATAACAAGATATTGAGCAATGCCCATCGCATTCCTGCATGCGACGACCTCTAACATTATCGTGGCTCGAACGTCACGCGAAGAACCCCATCCTGACTGACGATCACCGCTCGCCAATCTGGATGTTGATAGACCAGGCGCTGGGTCGACAGAGGCGAGGCTTGTCCCAGAAGCCGCACTATTTTGGTTTCGACCTCTTGGTTTGACGCAAGCGTGAGTTCTGTCTCGATATTTAAACTCTGATCATCGATGGTGACGTGGTTGAGCACAAAACCATCTTGGCGAAGATGTAACTGCAGCCGACTCCATTGATGGGTTGAAAACGATGACAGTAATGTGATTGAGAACGTTGCGCCGTCTAAGGTGGCTTCAGCGATATAGTGCTCTTTGTGGTAGTCCAGCGCCATCTCACACCAAGTATCGCGCTCACACGCCTGCCAAGTTTCCTGGATCTCTTGGCGTATTGCATCGCCATTCAATATCGGTATCAACAGCGTATTGGCGCAGGCCAGTGGACTCACCAGCATCACTATCAACAATCGAATTCTCATCACTCTTCCTTCGGTGAGTAGGAACAAAAAAGCCGCTGACATCAGCGGCTTTGGAGTATCTCAAATAGAGGTAGCGAGCACGGAGAATGCAAGAGAGCCATTAAGGCATCTCATCAAACTCAGCGCCCTCTTTTTCAACTTGAGGTGGCATCAGGTGCTCTCGGGTGATACCCAGCTTCAATGCCAGCGCAGAAGCGACATAGATAGAAGAGTAGGTACCCACTGTGATACCAAGCAATAGCGCAGTGGCAAAACCGTGAATCATCGCACCACCTTGGGTGAACAAGGCGATCACCACAAACAAGGTCGTGCCCGAAGTGATCAAGGTACGGCTCAGTGTTTGGGTAATGGAGTTGTTCATGACCTCAGCCGATTCGCCTTTACGCATCTTGCGGAAGTTTTCACGGATACGGTCAAAGACAACAATCGTATCGTTGAGCGAGTAGCCGACCACCGTTAGCAAGGCTGCGACAATGGTAAGATCCACTTCAATTTGCATCAAAGAGAAGATGCCCAAGGTGATGATAACGTCGTGCGCCAAGGCAAGTACCGCGCCCGCCGCCAAACGCCACTCAAAGCGCACCGAGACGTAAATCAAGATACAGATCAGCGACACCAAGATCGCCAGACCGCCCGCTTCTGTCAGCTCATCACCCACGTTCGGGCCGACAAACTCGATACGTCGCATCTCTACGTTTTCACCCGTGCCCTCTTTAATGGCACTGATGATTTGGTTGCCTAAGGTTTCGCCAGAAGCGTCATCACGAGGACGCAAACGCACCATGACATCACGGGCACTACCAAAGTTTTGCACCGTAGCGTCACCGAAGCCTTTGGCATCAAGCGCACCACGAATCTCTTCAAGGTTTGCCGGTTGCTCAAAACCCACTTCAATCAGCGTACCGCCAGTGAAGTCTAAGCCCCAATTCAACCATTTAGTTGATAGCGTGAAGAGCGCCGCAGCGATCATTACAATAGACAGCGCAAATGCTGCCTTTGACCAACGCATAAAGTCGATCGTTTTCTCTGCTTTTAGAATCTGAAACATACGTATTCCTAGCCCTAGATCGACAGTTTATTAATGCGCTTACCGCCGTACAGTAGGTTAACCACACAACGGGTACCGACGATAGCAGTAAACATGGAGGTCAAAATACCGATAGACAGCGTGACCGCAAAACCTTTGATGGCACCAGTACCGACGGCAAACAAGATAATAGCGGTGATCAACGTCGTGATGTTTGCATCCGCAATAGTACTGAACGCGTTGGCGTAACCTTGGTGAATCGCTTGTTGTGGATTGCGTCCATCACGCAGCTCTTCTCGGATACGCTCAAAAATCAGCACGTTGGCATCCACCGCCATACCGACCGTCAAGACAATACCGGCAATCCCTGGCAGCGTCATGGTCGCCCCTGGAATCATCGACATTACCCCAATGATCAGCACCAAGTTCGCCATCAGCGCCATGTTGGCAATCAAGCCAAACTTGCGGTAGTAGAACAAAGTAAACAGCATCACTGCGACCATACCCCAAATACACGCTTGGACACCCATATCGATGTTCTGCTGTCCCATTGATGGACCAATGGTACGCTCTTCGACAATCGAGATTGGCGCAATCAGAGCGCCCGCACGGAGTAGCAACGCAAGGTTGTGCGCTTCGGCGGCTGAATCGATACCAGTGATGCGGAAGTTACGTCCAAGTGCCGATTGAATGGTCGCTTGGTTGATCACTTCTTCATGCTTAGACAGAATCACTTTGCCTTCAGGAGTGCGTTTACCGCTGTCTTTGTACTCTGCAAATACCGTTGCCATCAGCTTACCGATATTTTGACGCGAGAACGCCGACATCTTGTTGCCACCTTCACTGTCGAGTGAGATGTTCACCTGTGGGCGACCGTACTCATCCACGCTGGAGCTCGCATCCGTGATGCTTGAACCACCAAGAATGACACGCTTTTTCAGCACGACAGGGCGACCATCACGATCTTGCTTGATTTCACTGCCCGCTGGCGCGCGGCCACTGGCAGCGGCCGCAAGGTCAGCGCTCGCATCCACTTCACGGAACTCAAGCGTCGCCGTCGCACCGAGAATTTCTTTCGCGCGAGCGGTGTCTTGTACGCCCGGAAGCTCGACCACAATGCGGCTTGCACCTTGACGCTGAACCAATGGCTCCGCAACACCCAGTTCGTTCACACGGTTACGCAAAATCGTAATGTTCTGCTCGACCGCGTAGTTGCGAATTTCGGTGAGGCGTTGCTCGGTAAAGGTTGCTTTGAGTGCAAAGCGGCTCTCGCTGCCTGACTCCACAAACAACATGTCAGGGTGTAGACCTTCGAGAACACGTTTCGCTTGCGCTAGCTGCTCGCCGTCACGAAGCAGCACTTCGACCGCATCTTTGCCCAGTGGGCGAATGGCGCGATAACGAATTTTCTCTTCGCGAAGCTCACTACGAAACGCTTCTTCTTGCTGGCCGACGAGTTTTTCCATCGCCGCGTCCATATCCACTTCCATCAGGAAGTGAACACCACCACGCAGGTCTAGACCTAACTTCATTGGCGCAGCGCCAATCGCTTCTAGCCAGTCCGGTGTGGAAGGTGCGAGGTTAAGCGCGACAATCGTATCGTTACCGAGCGCTTCGCTGATGACGTCGCGCGCACTGATTTGCGTATCGGTACTCGTAAAGCGTACAAGGATGGATCCATTTTCTAGAGCAATGGATTTATGAGATAAGCCCTCTTTTTCAAGAGCTTGAGTGACAGAGTCCAGCGTTGACAGATCAACAGAGGCGCCGCGCGCCCCTGTCACTTGAATTGCCGGATCTTCACCGTATAAATTCGGAAGTGCGTACAACGCAGCGATAGCGATGGTTAGCACCACCATCAAATACTTCCATAACGGATAGCGGTTAAGCACAGCGAGGATCCTCTAGCTGTTTATAGAGATTTCAGCGTACCTTTTGGTAGCACTGCAGTCACGAAGTCTTTCTTGATCACAACTTCGTTATTCGCGTTGAGTTCGATTGAGATGTAATCGTTGTCTTCTGCAATCTTAGTGATCTTACCCACTAGACCACCGCTCGTCAGCACTTCGTCACCTTTGCCCATAGAAGCCATTAGGTTCTTGTGCTCTTTCACACGCTTAGACTGTGGGCGGTAGATCATGAAGTAAAAGATAACCGCGAACATACCTAGCATGATCAACATTTCGAAACCGCCACCTGCTGGTGCGCCTTCAGCGGCTGCGTGAGCTTGAGAAATAAACATTAAAATAATCCTCTATTTATATTTTATTGATATCCAAATTGGGCTTTAGCCAAACACTTTCAAGGGTCAGATTAAACAATAGAGATCACCCTCTCAAAAATGCACGCTGTTTGCCTATTTTATTAGCAAAAGCCTCTGACCATAGGTCAAAGGCTTTCAATCGTTATGCTTTCGTCAGTGGCGGCACTTCACGGTCACGACGTGCATAGAACTCTTCCACAAATGCATCAAAGCGGTCTTCATCAATCGCCTTACGGATGCTTGCCATCAAGCGTTGGTAGTAGCGCAAATTGTGAATCGTGTTCAAACGCGCGCCCAAAATCTCATTGCAGCGCTCTAGGTGATGCAAATAGGACTTCGAGTAGTTTTGGCAAGTGTAACAGTCACAGTGTGGATCCAATGGCGTTGTATCCGTTTTGTGTTTTGCATTACGGATCTTGATCACACCGCCAGTGACAAACAGGTGGCCATTACGAGCGTTGCGCGTTGGCATCACACAGTCAAACATGTCAATACCACGGCGAACACCTTCTACCAAATCTTCCGGTTTGCCAACCCCCATTAAGTAACGAGGTTTGTCTTCAGGCAGTTGCGGACAGGTGTGCTCAAGAATGCGGTGCATGTCTTCTTTTGGCTCACCTACGGCCAAACCGCCCACAGCGTAACCATCAAAGCCGATGTCTGTCAGACCTTTCACTGACACATCACGCAAGTCTTCGTACACGCCACCCTGAACAATACCAAAGAGGCTGTTCGGGTTTTCAAGCTTATCAAAATGATCGCGTGAACGCTGCGCCCAACGCAGTGACATTTCCATCGATTTCTTCGCTTCATCGTGTGTCGCTGGGTATGGCGTACACTCGTCAAAGATCATCACAATATCGGAGCCCAGATCGTATTGAATTTCCATCGACTTTTCAGCGTCCATGAAAATTTTGTCACCGTTCACCGGGTTACGAAAGTGAACCCCCTCTTCGGTGATCTTACGAATATCACCAAGACTGAAGACCTGGAAGCCACCAGAGTCAGTCAAAATCGGCCCTTGCCAGTTCATAAAGTCATGCAGGTCACCATGCAGCTTCATCACTTCTTGCCCCGGGCGTAACCACAGGTGGAAAGTGTTACCAAGCAAGATCTCGGCGCCGATCCCTTTTACTTCTTCAGGGGTCATGCCTTTCACCGTACCATAGGTACCCACAGGCATAAACGCTGGCGTTTGCACGGTTCCGCGCTCAAAGGTCAATTGACCACGGCGCGCAACGCCATCTTTTTTCTTAAGTTCAAATGTTAACTTCACGAAGCCTCCAGTGTCAGAGAAACAGTCTGACGGTTTAATATCGCACCAACGCCAATTACGCGTTAGCGCTCTGAGTCTTTTTGGTGATGAACATGGCATCGCCGTAAGAGAAAAAGCGATATTGCTTCTCCACCGCGTGGCGGTAGGCGTTCATCGTATTGTCGTAGCCCGCAAATGCACTCACCAGCATGATGAGCGTCGACTCTGGGAGATGGAAATTGGTGATAAGCGCATCCACCAATTGATACTCATAGCCAGGGTAGATGAAGATTTCCGTATCACCGAAAAATGGCGCCAGTGGCGTGCCTTTTTTCAACGCATCTTGCGCGGCACTTTCTAAAGAGCGTACCGACGTGGTACCAACCGCAATCACTCGACCGCCACGTGCCCGAGTGGCTTGAATCGCCTCGACCACCTCTTGTGGTACTTCAACGTATTCAGCGTGCATGTGGTGGTCATTGATGTTCTCAACCTTCACTGGCTGGAATGTCCCCGCCCCAACGTGCAACGTCACGTAAGCAAATTCTGCCCCTTTCTGAGCGATTTTATCCAGTAGAGGCTGGTCAAAGTGCAAGCCTGCTGTCGGCGCCGCGACTGCGCCGGGTTTTTGGTTGTAAACCGTTTGATAACGCTCTTTGTCTGAATCTTCGTCTGGGCGATCAATGTAAGGTGGCAGAGGCATGTGACCTATCTGCTCTAAGATGGAGAGCACATTGAGATCGGATTGAAAATCGAGTTCAAACAAGGCGTCATGGCGCGCGACCATCAGGGCAGAAAATTCATCATTGTCACCGACAAAAATGGTCGAGCCCGGCTTGGGTGATTTTGAGCAGCGCACATGGGCGAGAATGCGCGTTTCGTCGAGCACTCGCTCAACCAACACCTCAAGTTTGCCGCCCGATGCTTTACGACCAAAGAGGCGCGCGGGAATCACTCGAGTATTGTTAAACACCACTAAGTCGCCAGGCTGAATCTTGTCGAGAACATCGGTAAATGTGCCATCAACCAATTCACCGCTGTTGCCATCCAACTGCAGTAAACGGCTCGCCGTACGCTCTGGTTGTGGGTAACGAGCAATCAGCTCATCAGGCAGGTCAAAATGAAAATCGGATACTTGCATATTACTAGTCTATCGCAGTGCATGAATGAGGCCGCAATGAAGGCGCCCCAATTCAGGGTTAGATTCAAATGCTTGCTCGCTCTGATTCTGTCACAAACAGACGACAAGTTTTTCGCAGCCGACTAGTATATGCGCCGCACGGTCAATAGCAAGAAAAGAGAGTGGATTTCTTCCGAACCGTACCGGAATAAGGTTAAGCAAAAGCGCAAGTTTTGCACCTTGTCACGCCGCATCAATTCGCAGCATCAAAGAGCATAAAAATAGGTCGAGCTCTCACATTCAACGCCGGAAAGTGACTATATTTAAAGAGTAAAAAATAACAACTCAGGAGGCAGCCATGATCAAGGTCGAAGACATGATGACGCGTAATCCACACACGCTTCTCCGCTCTCACAATCTTGGCGACGCAAAGAACATGATGACCGCACTGGACATCCGCCACATTCCCATTGTCGATGGGAATAAAAAACTGCTTGGTGTGGTGTCGCATCGCGATGTATTAGCCGCCCAAGAATCAAGCTTACAAGCCCTACCAGAGAGCCAATCTTATACGCTACAAACGCCGCTATACGAAGTGATGAAAACCAGTGTGATGACGGTTGATCCACAAGCAGGGCTCAAAGAGAGCGCCGTCTACATGCAAAAACACAAAGTGGGCTGCTTGCCCGTGGTGCACAAAGGCCACTTGGTCGGCATCATTACCGACAGTGACTTTGTTTCTATCGCCATCAATTTACTTGAGCTGCAAGAAGAGTCTGAGCCGAAGGAGATGGAATAAGTCCATATCGATGAAATGGGACGATAAACAAAAGAGTGAGACGCACTGGCGGCTCACTCTTTTTTAAAGGTCGGGCTTAGGCTTGAAGAGCGCCCGAGGCAAGCCGTCAAAAACTGACGCGCTTTTGCTTCACCAGTAGCGCAGAAAGAATACAGATCACACCACCAAGGCCAACATAGCGCACCGCGCACTGGGCTTGCTGCTCCACTTTAGGTTTGGCGTGATAAGCAATACCGAGCCCCGCCCGCTCCATCATCACAAGATCGTTCGCGCCATCACCAATGGCTATGGTGTTGTGTGGTTCGATATCATACTGCTCGGCTAGCCTATCCACGATGTCCGCTTTGGTTTGTGCGCCGACGATGTCGCCAAGGACATTGCCGGTCAACTTGCCCTGAACAATCTCCAATTGGTTTGACTGAGCATGATCAAGCGCTAGCGTCTCTTTCAAATAGTCCGAGAAGTAGGTAAAGCCACCAGAGGCAATGGCGGTTTTCCAACCAAACGCTTTGAAGGTCGCCACCAGCTCGGGTAAATCAGGCATCAGTGGCAACTCAGCGCGTACCGCGCCTAAAATGGACTCGTCGGCCCCTTTTAACTTGCCGACACGCTGACGAAGGCTCTGTTCAAAATCCAGTTCTCCTTGCATCGCGCGCTCGGTCACTTCGGCGACCTCTTCGCCCACTCCGGCTAGTTTGGCGATTTCATCAATGCATTCAATTTGAATCGCGGTGGAGTCCATGTCCATCACCACCAATCCGGGTTTGCTCAGCTCTGGAATGTCGTTCAGGCGAGCGTAATCCAGCTCAATCGCTTGGAGAATTTCTTCATGTTCAGTGGTGAGCTCGCCGGCCATTAAAGCTACTTCGTATTGACCGACTTTCCACACTTCGACAATCGCATTGTACTGCCCGGTGTAAAAATCGATATCTTCAAAGAGATTGGCGCTTAAGTAGTGACCGAATACAATCCAATTGGCTTTATTGATATCAAAGCGGCTGGTGTGTCGGGTTTCTGGTATACGATTGCACAGTGGGATGTGCTTACGAATTGAAAGCGGTTTGCTGACCGAGAGAGCAGCGTGTATATCGGTGTTGAACGTGTCCATGTATCACTTCCCTAGAATTTCTCTCCACACGTTAACCTATTGCAATTTATCTGTGCAAGTATCAATATGCCGATTGGTGGAATTAAACTCGCGGGGCTTTCATGGACACCTCACTCTTCTCATTTCGGATGGCCATTCGCGCCGTCGCGATCTTAGCCTTGATTGCGATGGTGGTGACGATTGGTGTCAACAGTGTCAAAATTACTCAGAGTAATGAGGAAATCCAAGCCAACCAGCTTGAGACATTGACCAAGATCTTGATCTCGCAAGCCTCACTCTCTTCCAGCGATATGATTTTAAACGACGACCAAGAGCGGCTGTTGGCACTGGCTAACCAATTGGCCAACGATCGTTTGGTGTATGATGCGACCATTTATGATGCCGAAGGCATTCGTCTTGCGGCCAGCGATCAAGCCAAATCGGTGCGGGAAACATTGGGGCTGGACACCCCACTGCAAACCGCCAGCATTGGCAAACAGCAACTGGTCGAGCCTATCTACAACGACGGCGTGGTGATTGGCTTTGTGCGCATCACGTTCGAAACTGGGCGTTTAACCGCGTTTTCCGATCACTATTATCGGAAAAGTGACCGCTACATGGTCACCATGGTGGCGATGAGCTTTATTGCCGGCCTCCTGCTTGCGATCATCATCCGCAGAAAGCCAAAAGTGAAACAAGAGAATTTACTGCTCAAAGAGATGAGTTAGCCCTCCTCCCCCACACGCTAAGCCACAAGTCAGCATTCAAAAAAAAGAGCCCCGCAATAGCGGGGCTCTTTGTACAACAAAGCAAGAATACTTACAGAGTATCGCCAATCAGTACAGAATCGAGCGCGACCACCATCATGTCATTGAAGGTCGTTTGACGCTCATCGGATGTGGTTTGCTCGCCAGTTTTGATGTGGTCAGAAACGGTACAGATGGTCAGTGCTTTCGCGCCGTACTCGGCACACACACCGTAGATGCCTGCCGCTTCCATTTCCACACCCACAATGCCGTACTTATCCATCACATCAAACATCTCTGGATCCGGCGTGTAGAACAACTCAGCCGAGAACAGGTTACCGACTTTAACGTCAATACCACGTGCCTTTGCGGCTTCTTCTGCCGCGCGCACCATTTTGTAATCTGCTATCGCTGCGAAGTCATGACCTTTGAAGCGGATGCGGTTCACTTTCGAATCCGTACAAGCTCCCATGCCGATCACGACGTCACGCACTTTGATATCTGTGCTCACCGCGCCGCAGCTACCCACACGAATGATCTTTTTCACACCGAAGTCTTTGATAAGCTCAGTGGCGTAAATGGAGCAAGAAGGAATGCCCATGCCGTGTCCCATTACTGAAACTTTGCGGCCTTTATACGTGCCCGTGTAACCGAACATATTACGCACATCACACACTTGAACGACATCATCGAGGAAGGTTTCCGCGATGTATTTTGCACGTAGTGGGTCACCTGGCATCAATACGACGTCAGCAAATGCCCCCATTTCTGCGTTAATATGTGGAGTTGCCATAATTCAATGTCCTTAGTTGAAACGAATGAAATAAAGCAGAGGTGAGCAGCTATCGCTTGCAACCTCTGCGTGAGAGTCAGGGAAAAACCGCCTCTTTTAGAGGAAGTTCTTACCGTAATCCATAGGCGAAGTGCCAAAATAGCTCGCAAGCGTTTGGCCGATATCGGCAAATGACTCGCGGCGACCCAATGACCCAGCCGGCACTTTTTGCCCGTAGACAATCACAGGAATGTGCTCTCGGGTATGATCAGTTCCTGGCCAAGTGGGATCACAGCCGTGGTCGGCCGTCAGAATCAGCACATCGTCTTCCTGCATCAGCGCCATCACTTCGTTGATGCGACCATCAAAGTATTCCAATGCCGCCGCATAACCTGCAACATCACGGCGGTGGCCGTAGGCAGAATCAAAGTCAACGAAGTTGGTGAACACTATGGTGTTGTCCTGTGCGGCTTTGATTTGCTCAAGAGTCGCTTCAAACAAAGCGGGAATGCCGGTAGCTTTCACTTTTTTGGTGATGCCACAGTTAGCGTAGATGTCGGCAATCTTACCAATCGAGACCACTTCACCTTGCTTCTCTTCAACCAGTTTTTGCAACACGGTCGCAGATGGCGGCTCAACAGAGAGATCGCGACGATTACCCGTACGCTCAAATTGACCTTTACCCGAGCCAATAAATGGACGCGCAATAACGCGACCAATGTTGTAATCTTCAAGCTCTTCACGAGCGATTTGGCACAGCTCAAGCAATCTATCAAGACCAAACGTCTCTTCATGACAGGCGATTTGGAATACCGAATCAGCCGACGTATAGAAGATAGGTTTGCCGGTTTTCATGTGCTCTTCACCAAGATCATCGAGCACTTGCGTGCCTGATGCATGGCAGTTACCAAGAAATCCATCTAAACCCGCACGCTCAAGAATGCGATCCGTCAGCGCTGACGGGAAGCTGTTCGATTTGTCGCTAAAGTAGCCCCAATCAAACAGAACGGGCACACCTGCGATCTCCCAGTGACCCGATGGGGTATCTTTACCGGAAGAGAGCTCTGCCGCATGACCGTAGGCACCAATAATCTCTGCGTTAGCATCAAGCCCCGGTGCAAAGCGCCCGGTTGATTCTTTATGCGCCATCGCCAAGCCAAGCTTAGACAGGTTCGGCAAGCGCAACGCACCTTGGCGTTGCTCGTTGTCCGCTAGGCCTTGCTCACACTGATCCGCAATATGACCCAGTGTGTCGGAGCCCACATCGCCAAACTTATCCGCATCCGCCGTCGCGCCGATACCGAATGAGTCTAGGACTAAAATAAATGCTCTTTTCATTGCGTATTCCTTTCGCCCACTCAGTCACGGTGTGCCTGAATGGGCCTAATGTAATGATGTCGTCGATTAAATGTCTTCTACGCGAATCTGGCGGTAAACCTCAGGGGTTGGGGTGTATTCACCACCAATTTTGATTGCACTGCGCAGCGCCTGCGCGGCCTCTTCCCACTGAGCCTCATTGCGTGCATGAATCACGGCAAGAGGTTGTTCGCTGCTAGCGATCTCACCTAGGCGAATAAATTGATCAAAGCCCACGGCGTAATCAATCTTGTCGCTGGCCACGCGGCGTCCGCCGCCCATAGCAACCACCGCCATCCCAATCGCGCGTGTATCCATCGCCGAAACGACACCGGACTCTTGCGCGTAAACCGGTTTAATGATGTCCGCTTTTTCAAGGTATTGCTCATAGTTCTCAACAAAATCCGCTGGGCCACCTAGGCCTGCCACCATTTTGCCAAAACACTCTGCCGCTTTACCGTTATCGAGTACTTTCATCAATTTAGCGCGCGCGTCTTGTGTGTCGTCGGCTAATTTGCCGAGCACCAGCATTTCTGCACAAGAGGCCAGCGTCACTTCAAGAAGGCGTGGATTGCGATATTCACCCGTTAGGAAGCGCACCGCTTCGCGCACTTCCACGGCATTGCCAGCAGACGAGGCGAGGACCTGGTTCATGTCCGTTAAAATTGCGGTGGTTTTGGTGCCCGCACCATTGGCCACCGCGACAATAGACTTAGCCAACTCTTCTGACGCTTCATACGTTGGCATAAAGGCGCCCGAGCCAACTTTCACGTCCATCACCAAAGACTCAAGACCCGCTGCGAGTTTCTTAGACAGGATGGACGCTGTGATCAAGGAGATGTTATCGACCGTCGCAGTGATGTCACGCGTCGCGTAAACGCGTTTATCGGCAGGCGCTAGATCGCCGGTCTGACCGATGATCGCCACACCCGCCTCTTTGGTCACTTGACCAAACACCTCATTGCTTGGCGTGATGTTGTAGCCGGGAATCGATTCCAGTTTGTCCAGTGTGCCACCGGTATGACCGAGGCCACGCCCCGAGATCATAGGAACAAAACCGCCACAGGCAGCGACCATTGGCCCTAACATCAGCGAGGTCACATCACCCACACCACCGGTGGAATGCTTATCGACAATCGGGCCATCAAAGTTCATGTGGCTCCAGTCGATCACCATGCCAGAGTCACGCATCGCACAAGTCAGTGCAATGCGCTCGGGCATGGTCATTTCATTGAAGAAAACAGCCATCGCGAACGCCGCTATCTGACCTTCAGATACGCTGTCGTTTGCAACGCCTTGGATAAAAAAGTTAATTTCGTCTGCGGTGAGCACTTCACCGTCACGTTTTTTACGAATGATTTCTTGTGGTAAGTACATTAGAGCCTCCCACGCATTGAATGCGGTGGTAATAAGGTAAAGAGGTAAGGTGGCGCAACAACGCGCCACCGAACAAACCGACGTCGCTTAGTAAGCGCTTGGATCCGCCGTTTCGTCTGTTACTTCTAATGTATTGAGTAGGTTTGTCAGCAGGCTAGACGCACCAAAGCGGTAGTGACGCGCATCGACCCAGTTGTCGCCTAGGATCTCATCGGCCATCGCTAGGTACGCGGCAGCATCTTCTGCGGTACGTACGCCGCCTGCAGGTTTGAAGCCAACGGTCTCAGCCACACCCATATCGCGGATAACTTCGAGCATCATGCGAGCGTATTCTGGTGTTGCGTTCACCGGCACTTTGCCTGTTGAGGTTTTAATAAAATCAGCGCCTGCTTTGATGCAGATTTCTGACGCTTTCTTGATTAGCGCTTCTTCTTTCAGCTCACCGGTTTCGATGATCACTTTTAGCAAGATATCGCCACACGCTGCTTTACATTGCTTCACCAATTCGAAGCCCACTTCCTCATTGCCCGCCATTAGTGCGCGGTATGGGAACACCACATCGACCTCATCAGCACCATAAGCCACAGCAGCTTTGGTTTCCGCTACCGCAATCTCGATATCGTCATTGCCGTGTGGGAAGTTCGTTACCGTTGCGATACGAACGTCAGGTGTGCCTTGCTCACGAAGGGTCTTCTTAGCAATAGGAATAAAGCGAGGGTAAATACAGATTGCAGCTGTGTTACCTACCGCTGATTTTGCATCATGACACAGTGAAATAACTTTCGCGTCAGTGTCATCGTCATTCAGCGTAGTTAGGTCCATAAGTTTTAGTGCACGTAGTGCAGCTGCTTTTAAATCGCTCATTTCTATCTCCGATCAATATTCAAAAATTTCACCGCCTTAATCCCTATGATTAAGGTGTAATCATTAATGAACGGACTTGGTTCCTTGAAGACTTGCTACATACAGCGAACATGTACCAATTGCTATCCTTGTCACCGCACAGTACCAATTTGGTCTATGGCACAACAATCTGCGATTGCGGTGTCTAACGTGTATAGGCGCTTTGTGACGCCTCAGGCAACCGATGTTGCCGCGCTAATCATACTCCTTGTATTAATTAGCGTTAACTAAAAAACCGCTCAATGATCCATTGAAAGGTTACACCACCAAGATAAACGCCCACAATTCCCATCACTCCCGGTAATACTGGAGGTGCTGGAATGGGAAGCTTGATGGCGGAAAACAGGATTCCGACAACAAAGCCCGCTAACGTCGCGAGAATCACATCATTCATCAGTTTAGGCCTATTTTCTTTACACCTATACAGTATAGATATTTATCGCAAAACTGTAGTCGCACACAGAGCGCAAACGGTTTGTATCTCAAAAAAGATCCGGCTTAACGATTGCTGAGTTTTATCCACTGCACAAACGTTATGAATCTTGTTGTCTGGACACACTCCAGACCTTTAAACAACGAAAAAACCCCGTAGTACATAGCAAGCTATGCAACTACGGGGTCTTATAAAACGGCGTCTATATAATCTATCGCTTCTTAAATTAGAAAGATAGGAAGAAGCCAGCGATGGTTGCTGCCATCAAGTTAGACAGAGTACCTGCTGCGACCGCTTTCACACCCATACGAGCGATGTCGTGACGACGGTTTGGCGCTAGACCACCTAGACCACCTAGTAGAATCGCAATTGAAGAAAGGTTTGCGAAACCACATAGCGCGAACGAGATGATAGCGGCTGTCTTAGTCGACATCACTTCACCGGTTGCTGGTACAACTTGAGCTGCATCACCAACGTAAGGAACGAAGTTTAGGTAAGCAACGAATTCGTTCACCACCAGTTTCTGACCGATGAATGAACCCGCTAGCGTCGCTTCTTCCCAAGGCACACCAATTAGGAATGCAAGTGGTGAGAAGATGTAACCTAGAAGAATTTCTAGTGTCAGTTCAGGCATACCGAACCAACCGCCAACGCCACCTAGGATGCCGTTGATAAGAGCAATAAGGCCGATGAACGCAAGTAGCATTGCGCCAACGTTGAGCGCAAGCTGTAGACCGACAGACGCACCGCCAGCTGCTGCATCGATAACGTTAGCAGGCTTGTCGTCACCACCGTCGATGTCCGCGCCTAGATCGTCATTTGGCGTGTCAGTTTCAGGTTTGATGATTTTAGCGAACAGTAGACCACCAGGTGCTGCCATGAATGATGCGGCAACAAGGTACTCTAGAGGTACACCCATTGAAGCGTAACCAGCAAGTACACCACCTGCTACAGACGCTAGACCACCACACATTACTGCAAATAGCTCAGACTGAGTCATTTTAGGTACAAACGGACGAACCACAAGTGGTGCCTCAGTTTGACCTACGAAAATGTTCGCTGCTGCAGACATAGACTCGGCACGTGATGTACCTAGTGCCTTTTGTAGACCGCCACCAAGAATCTTGATAACCCACTGCATCACACCGATGTAGTAAAGTACAGAAATTAGCGCAGAGAAGAAGATTAGCGTTGGTAGTACTTGGAAAGCAAAGATGAAACCGATACCGTCAACTGAGAAGTTAACTAGGCTGCCGAATAGGAAACCAGTACCGTCTTTACCGTAGTCGATCACGTTTTGTACACCAGCTGAGAAACCAGCTAGAAGATCACGACCCCATGGTACGTACAGAACGAAACCACCGATGATGAATTGGATAGCAAAAGCGCCACCCACAGTTCTTAGATTGATAGCTTTGCGGTTATCAGACAGTAGAAGCGCGATAGCGATCAAAACTGCCATACCGACTAGGCTCATAAACAGGCTCATAGTTTATGACTTCCTTATTAAGTTATTTGTTGGCGTGTTACAAAATGGAGCTCAAAAGCACGGGCAATTATACTCATCCGTCCACCGATAAAGTAATGCCGCGTTCACAGTTTCTGATAAGATTCACCACTCGTTCACTCGTAAGTGTGACAAAAATCACAACTAAAGTTCATAGGAATCATAAAAAGCACATTTTATTTAGAATTCATTCACAAATAGACAGTGCCAAAAAGCTGTTTTTCCAAACGTTTTCCGCAACCGTTTGCTCACAACTCTGCTTCAGTTGCGCCAATGTCGTTAACACTTGGGGTAAACGCTTAGGATGATTGGCTTGGCCTTGATACCCTGACAACGGCATGTCGGGCGCGTCGGTTTCCAAAACAAGATGGTCGATGGGCACCTGCGTCACCGCTTGACGCGTCTTATTCGCTCTTGGGTAGGTAATCACTCCGCCCACACCGATGTAGAAACCGAGCTCAACAAATTGCATCGCTTGTTGATAGCTGCCGGAAAACCCATGCAAAATCCCACCGTAGTGAAAACGGTGCTGCTTAAGCAGTTGCAACAAGCGGTGATAGGTTTTTCGCCCGTGAAGAATCAAGGGCCGCCGCAGGTTCTTGGCCACGCTGATCTGCGCCTCAAACACCGCTTCTTGTCGCAGAGCGTCGACATCGATCATGGCGTCTAAGCCGCACTCTCCGACCGCGACACACACTGAGCCTGCCGACTCACATTGAGCTTCTAGGCGACTGACCTCAATCAATGAGTCGGTGTGAACAAAATAGGGATGGCACCCCAAACTGATGTGCAAGTTCTTGTGCTGTTGGGATAGCGCAATAAGATCGCTCCAATTGCTTTCGCCAATCGCAGGAACCAGAAAACGCTCGACTCCTTGCTCACTAGCTTCTTGCAATGTTGCCCCTAATTGAGCCTTAAAGGGGGCAAAATCGAGATGACAGTGAGTATCAAAAAGGCGCATTACTGCTGCGCCTTTGAAGTGGGTGATGAGGACGAAGTGGCAGCGTCGCTCTGCCTTGCATCATCAGAGCGGTACGGCACGCAACTGCGCTTTTGCCCAGGAGTAAGGCCCATAGAGTGGCACCAAGCGTCGTAGCGCTCAAGCCAATGCTTTAATCTCTTCCACATGTGCATGACTCCCCTGCCCGATGCTAGCAACGATGACCACTCGCCTGCACTACTGCTCTTCACGTTTGAAGACTAACTCAGTCGCGCTCGACTCATCCTCAGCAAAGGTGTACCCCGCCGTGTTGAACTGGGTCAAATCTGCGACACTCTCGATGCGGTTTTCGATAATAAAACGCGCCATCATGCCGCGCGCTTTTTTGGCATAAAAGCTGATCACTTTATATTGGCCGTTTTTGCAGTCTTTAAACACCGGCGTAATCACCTGCGCATCCAAGTTCTTTTGCTTAACCGCCTTAAAATACTCATTGGAGGCCAGATTGATCAAGACGTTATCCCCTTGTTCGGTGATCGCTTGATTGAGCTTGTCGGTAATCACATTCCCCCAGAACTGATACAAGTTGCTGCCTTTCTCGTTAGCAAGCTTAGTACCCATTTCAAGACGGTATGGTTGCATCAGGTCAAGCGGCTTGAGCAGACCATAAAGGCCAGACAACATACGTAAATGGCTCTGGGCGTACTCGAAATCCACCTCTGTGAGTGTCTGGGCATCCAGACCTGTATAGACATCGCCTTTGAACGCCAAAATCGCTTGGCGAGCATTGTCGAGTGTGAATGTCTCGCTCCACTCTTGGAAGCGGCCAACGTTCAGATCGGCGATTTTGTCACTGACCTTCATCAAACTCGCCACATCGGCTGGCGTCAATTTACGGCACACCTCAATCAACTGCTTGGAGTAGTCAATTAACTCAGGCTGTGTGTAGGTCTCGGTCACCAAGGGTGATTCGTAATCTAAGGTTTTCGCTGGAGAAACGACGATTAACATGACTTTACTCTTATTGATTGTTTACCTTAGGGTACAAAAAAAGCCGTGCAATGTCTGCACGGCTTTATGAATCATTTCAATAGTATTCAGCTATCAATTCTTTTCTTTTTGATCCCAAATGCCATCTTCAAGCTGAGATTTCAGCTCTGGGAAGTCATTGGCATCAAAGGTCGGAACTTTGCCTTCATCAAGCTGACGGTTGTAGTCTTTTGCTAGCTTAACCACAGTGCCAGAGAGCAAGATAATCGCGACTAGGTTCACCAGTGCCATCAAGCCCATTGATGCATCGGCCATATCCCAAACCACTGGCAGCGCTGCCACAGAACCAAACATCACCATACCCAGAACCACGATACGGAACAGGCCAAGGCCCGCCTTGTGATTGTGCTCTAGGAAGATAAGGTTAGTTTCTGCGTATGAGTAGTTTGCAATGATCGAGGTAAACGCGAAGAAGAAGATCGCTACCGCTACAAAGATGCCACCCCAATCACCCACTTGTGAGCTTAGCGCGCGCTGAGTCAGCTCGATACCTGTCACCGCCGTTTCAGTCCCTAGGTACTCACCCGACATCAAGATGATCGCTACCGTTGCTGAACAGATCACAATGGTGTCCATGAATACGCCCAACATTTGCACGTAACCTTGTGACGCTGGGTGTGGTGGGTAAGGCGTTGCAGAAGCTGCCGCATTGGGCGCAGAACCCATACCCGCTTCGTTTGAGAACAGGCCACGCTTGATGCCGTTGATCATCGCTTGAGCAATCGCATAACCTAGGCCACCAGCCGCCGCTTCTTGCAGACCAAATGCGCTCTTAATAATCAGTGAAAGCACGCCTGGTAACTTCTCAAGGTTGGTCAGCATGATAAACATCGCCAATAGCAAGTAAGCCAGCGCCATAACCGGTACGATAAGCTCAGCCACTTTTGCAATACGCTTAATACCGCCAAAGATAACCACAGCAGACAGCAATACCACTGCAATGCCAACGACTTTGGTATCCCAACCAAACGCGGTATTCATCGCGCTAGCAATCGAGTTTGCTTGCACGGCATTGAAGACCAAACCAAAGGCAATAATAAGGAAGATGGAGAACATCACGCCCATCCAGCGCATGCCCAAGCCTTTTTCCATGTAATAAGCAGGACCACCACGGTAGTTACCGTCATCGTCTCTCGTTTTGTATAGCTGTGCCAACGTGCTCTCTGCAAATGACGTTGCCATACCTAGCATGGCAATCAACCACATCCAAAAAATAGCGCCAGGGCCGCCAACGGTCAGTGCAACAGCCACACCCGCCATGTTACCCGTGCCGACACGCGCCGCCAAACTGGTACAAAGGGCTTGGAAAGAGGAGATACCCGCTTGGTCGGCTTTACGGCTGTTTTTCAGCACTGAGAACATGTGGCCAAAGTGGCGGAACTGGATAAAGCCCAGTCTTACGGTGAAGTAAACGCCGACACCAACCAGTAGATAAACGAGAATAGACCCCCACAGCAGGTCATTCATCAAATTAATTAAGTCTGTCATAGGATCCTCATAGTGAGTGTTCGCTGGCTAGGCATCCGAGCCTACGTTGGGTTGCGCTGTTGAGTGTCAAAGTGTAGCTCAAACTAAATATTATCATTGTCTGCAACCTCAGCGTGTCACGTCCCAAAGGCACGTCCTTTACATCTCAGCGGAAATTTTGACGGCGCGATAATGCAACCTGAGCAAACAAAAATCAATACGCAACAGTGAGACTAAGCTTGTTATTTTTCACTGTAAAATCACCAATAATTAACACAAACAAGCACAAGAACCACACAATAACAAAACAACTCAATAAAAAATTAACAACGCACAAAGTCTTGCCAATGACGACCTATCAACGCCGCCAAAGCAACAGACAACCCCTTACTCCGCATAGCTTGCGACGCTATCGATGCACTGAGCATCAAGATAAAAAATGAAGTACGGTTTAATACCGGTCTTGTATGACAAGAGACACGCACAACCCTAATCACCTCCACAAGCCTTTAACATCCACTTTTTTCGAATTTAATCGTTTGCGTGAACTCACTTGAACAAATTCCAACCACCTCAAGCACGATTTTTTGTGATTCAGTGACGAAAAGTCAGAAAAAACTTCATCGAAACGTAACAAATGAGAAACGAATCATGGTTAGTCTCCACGTTGAGTGGTATTAAGAATTTACCCCGTTTAGGACGGTCATAACGATAAAATGAGGTAGCTTATGGAAGGCTTAAATTTTGATGACTTTATGGACTATGAGGTGCCGCGCGCACGAGCAGCGCGCTCTAAACCCGTTAAACGTAAGTGGCGAGAAATCGAAGCAATCAAAGATCGTCAACGGCTAAAGAAAGAGCTGATGGATATGGATATCGGTTTTGACGATGTGGAGAGCATCGAATACTAAGAATTAAGAAAGAGAGGCCTTGAGCCTCTCTTTCTACTTTTCACGCGCTAGGAACAGCAAAAGATCACGTACACTCGTGCTCAGTTTGATGAATGCGCTCTGCCAACTGTTGGTATTGCTCTGCTATCGTCTCACCAAACACTGGGTCGTCTTCGCACACACTCCACTGAGCTTCGACTGCCTGCCAATCCTCTACCGTAAAGACATCCATTAAGTACGGGAAGACCTGCTTTTCTTCCATTTCGAGGTGCTGTTTTTGCATGTTGAGGAACGACTCTAACTGGTCAATGAAGACCTGCTGCGGGATCACTGCATCTTGCAAGACCATATCCACCGTTTGCAAAAAATCATGGGTCTTTTCTGATAGCGCCTGATGATCGTGTTCAAGATCATCAATCTTATGGTGTTGACCATAATGCGATTGGTAGTAGTGATAGAGAATGTCTTCTTTCGGGTGATGGACCCGTTCAGAGTGGGTCGCCAGATAATCGACGATTTCACGAAGAACCGCGTAATTAACGGGACGCTCGTCTTTTAACTGGTTCAATTTATGGCGAAGTATGGCGAGCAAACGCACCATGTATCCATGCTCTCGCCTTATCCGTTCAATCATCATAGCGTTTCTCCTTAACACCGACACGTAAACAGTGTATTAGAGAAACGCAAAGCGTGTTTTGATGCTGTTCGAAAAAACAACATCTTTACCCTTATTTTTGTATGTCTTTAGACCTCAACAGTTTGAGGCAGCTGCCAATCAATCGGTGTTTTTCCTTGCGCGACAAGCCGTTCGTTGGTCGCCGAAAAGTGCCCACAGCCCAAAAAGCCACGATGCGCCGATAACGGTGAAGGGTGCGGCGCCGTCAATACATGATGTTGGTTACGGTCAATAAAACGGCCTTTCTTTTGCGCATGCGCGCCCCACAACAAGAAAACAACGCCTTGTTGATGGCGGTTGATGGCATCAATCACGGCATCCGTAAAGGTCTCCCACCCCGTTTTGGCGTGCGAATGCGCTTTACCTTGCTCCACGGTCAGAACCGTGTTGAGAAGCAGTACCCCTTGCTCTGCCCAGCGTTGCAAATAACCGTGTTGAGGAATCTGAAAGCCATCGATGTCTTGCGCCAACTCTTTGTACATATTGGCGAGCGATGGCGGCGTCTTGATACCCGGCAGGACAGAAAAACACAGCCCGTGCGCCTGATTAGGACCATGATAGGGATCTTGGCCCAAGATCACGACTTTCACATCGCCAAACTCGGTCGCTCGAAAAGCGTTAAAGACATCTTTCGCTGGCGGGAAAATCGCTTTGCCCGCCGCACGCTCTGCGTCAACAAACGCGAGAGTGTCTTGAAAATAGGTCTGCTGCTTTTGCTCACCAATCACATCTTGCCACGTGAGTGAAGGGGTCATTGTCTGTTCCTTTTGTCCAATCAGTCAGCGGATTGTCGCAAAAGTTACAATAAGAGCAAAGCCCTCTGTTAGGCGAGCTAAACTCACTTAACGCTTAGGTTGCGGCGAACGATGATGTCCTTGACCATTCACATGACGGTTGGGCATGGGTAAACGTGCAAAACGGATCGCAGGTGTAACAACTGAATGAGGCATAATAGGCACCCTCTTGTGAGTAACATCACTATTTACTATGAAAGATTGGTGCCAATTTTAGTTACGCTGAGACATTTACCGGTGATTTTTGATCGATGCGGCGCAAACGAGCAATTTCATCAGGCCAAAGATTAGGCTTAATTGTTTCTAATATCAAAGGGATAGCATCAAACCGTGCATCATTGGCGATATAGTCAAAACATGGCCAGCCAATCTCCCCCTCGCCCAGCGCATGGTGGCGATCCACTTTACTGCCCAAGGCCGACTTTGAATCATTGATGTGCATCGCCCGTAAATAGTGCATGCCCACCACTTGCTCAAACTCGGAAAACGTCGCGTCACATGCCTCAACACTGCGAAGATCATAGCCAGCGGCAAAGGTGTGGCAAGTATCGAGGCAAACGCCCACCCGAGTTTTATCGTCCACCTGTTCAATGATCTGCGCCAAATGCTCAAAGCGCCAACCAAGGTTCGTGCCTTGGCCTGCTGTATTTTCGATCACTGCGACAACATCTGGCACCGCTTGATGGGCGAGGTTGATCGACTCGGCGATCCTCGCTAAACACGCTTGCTCAGAAAGCTTCTTTAAATGACTCCCAGGATGAAAATTCAACAAGCTCAGTCCTAACTGCTGACATCTCCACATTTCATCAATAAATGCCGCTCTAGATTTTTCGAGCTTTTCCGCTTCAGGCGCACCTAGATTAATCAGGTAGGAGTCATGCGGTAAGATTTGCTCATGCGTAAAACCGTACTTTTTGCAGTTGGCTTTAAAACGCGCGATGGTCTCTGCGTCGAGCGGCTTCGCCGCCCACTGGCGTTGATTTTTGGTGAACAAAGCAAAGGCGTTGGCGCCAATATCATGAGCGCGAATCGGTGCCATATCGACACCACCCGCGGCGGAAACATGCGCGCCGACCCATTTTCTATCACTGTTCGATGATGGGATTGTCATTTAATCACTTTACACTTTCAGTTCGGGGATGGAATTACAACAACTTATCGTCTGCGTCTCAATCAACACATGCAAAATGTAGTAAATTTACAACATTTATAACATTCAAAAATAGTTAATATAATAAAATATTTTTTAAAACACTATTTTTAAAGGTTTTATTGATTTACCGCAAAGAATTAACCTCAAAATAATTAATGTTTTTAGTTGTTATTTGACCTAAATCAATACTATCATAAGGGACATTCGCTATATAATACGTAGCTCAACAAAATTCGAAAGTTAACACCAACTCACCACCCAAGAGTGGACTAGGAGACAGTAATGATTCAAGGCATTCAGATTACTAAAGCAGCAAACGACGCACTACTTAACTCAATCTGGCTACTAGACAGCGAGAAAAATGAAGCACGCTGCGTAGCGGCAAACACTGGCTACGAAGCAGACCAAGTCGTAGCGATTAACGAATTGGGTGAGTACGAAAGCCGTGAAGTAGCCATTGAAACGGCACCAAAGATCGAAGGTGGTCAGCACCTAAACGTCAACGTTCTTAAGCGTGAAACCCTTGAAGACGCCGTTGCTCACCCTGAGAAATACCCTCAGCTAACGATTCGTGTTTCTGGTTACGCAGTACGTTTCAACTCACTGACGCCTGAACAGCAGCGCGACGTTATTGCTCGTACATTTACCGAGTCTTTGTAAGCTCGACACCATCATAAAAAAACGGCGCATCTCGCGCCGTTTTTTATTCTCTAATCGACTGTTTTTTCTAATCTATTCACAGTGCTTTGATTGAATACTGCGCTCTAAAACCAAACCAAAATGGTACTCTGATGCTGTTCCCAGAGTAACTTCAGCGCCATCAACATCGACATAATAATGACCAGCGGACGAATCCACTTCTGACCTTGCGCGATCACCACTTTCGCCCCCAATCTAGCACCGAGAAAACCGCCGACCGCCATCACTAGCCCTAGCTCCCAAATCGGTAAACCTGCCAGAACGAATAGTAACAGCGCGGCGATGTTTGACGTAAAGTTCAGTACTTTGGTTCTTGCCGTCGCATCCACTAAGGAGTAGTGGCCTAACGCGACAAAGCAAACCGTAAAAATCGAACCTGTCCCCGGCCCAAAAAAACCGTCGTAGAACCCCACGCCCCCACCGACCGAGAGTGCAAACATCGCTTCAGAGAGTCGAGGCTCGCCCGATTGCGCCTTGGTCTTTGGCATCAAAAGAAAATAGAGCGAGATCGCCACCAGCAGCAGCGGAATCAAACTGGTTAAGACGCCAGCATCAATGTATTGCACGACTTGGGCGCCAAGTGCAGCGCCGACAAAGGTGCAGAGAATCGCAAGGCGCATCGCTTTCAAATTAACAATGCCGCGCCGAACAAAATACCAAGTTGCGGAGAAGCTCCCAAATGAGCTTTGTAGCTTATTGGTCGCCAACGCCTGTGCTGGCGTGATGCCTACGGCCAACAAAGCCGGAAGCGTAATAAGCCCGCCTCCCCCTGCCATCGCATCAATAAAGCCAGCGAATGCCGCGACAAAAAACAGCAGGGTGAAAATATCTAAGGTGAGTTCCATGACGATCAGTTGATAAGGGGTAAGATGCGCAGAGTACCACTGGTGACTTGATGATGGAAAACAAAAAAGAGCGACCGATGGCCGCTCAAAAGCATGTCAATACAAATGCCTAAACAGTTGAGTCATAGGGATAACAGCCTGCATTTTGTTATCCCACATAAGACTCATAAGGGTGGGGACTACTAGAATTGGTCTTCTTCGGTTGAGCCGGTTAATGCAGTCACTGATGATTGACCACCTTGGATGGTGTTGGTCATCTTATCAAAGTACCCGGTGCCCACTTCTTGTTGGTGCGCAACGAAGGTATAGCCTTTTTCTGCCGCTTGGAACTCGGGACGCTGCACTTTCTCCACGTAGTGGCGCATGCCTTCGCCTTTCGCATAGTCGTGCGCCAGTTCGAACATGTTGAACCACATGTTGTGGATACCCGCTAGAGTGATGAACTGGTACTTGTAGCCCATATCCGACAGTTCTTGTTGGAACTTGGCGATGGTCTCTGCATCCAAGTTTTTCTCCCAGTTGAATGATGGCGAGCAGTTGTACGCCAACAGTTGATCTGGGTACTCGGCATGAATCGCTTCAGCAAACTTACGCGCTTCTTCAAGACACGGCGTAGCGGTTTCACACCAGATGAGATCCGCATACGGAGCGTAAGCAAGACCACGCGCAATCGCTTGGTCGATGCCAGCGCGTACTCGGTAGAAGCCTTCTTGTGTACGTTCTCCAACAATGAAGTCCGCATCGTATGGGTCACAGTCAGAGGTCAACAAATCGGCGGCGTTCGCATCGGTGCGAGCAATTACTAGGGTAGTCGTGCCCGAAACGTCGGCGGCCAGGCGCGCTGCCACTAATTTCTGCACCGCTTCTTGAGTCGGTACTAATACTTTACCGCCCATATGGCCACATTTTTTCACTGACGCTAGCTGGTCTTCAAAGTGCACACCCGCGGCGCCCGCATCGATCATCGACTTCATCAACTCATACGCGTTGAGTACACCACCAAAGCCGGCTTCTGCATCAGCAACGATAGGCAAGAAGTAATCAATGCCGCCTTCATCTTCTGGTGATTTACCGTTTGACCACTGGATCTGGTCAGCGCGGCGGAACGAGTTATTGATGCGTTTCACCACTGAAGGGACCGAATCTACCGGGTAGAGCGATTGGTCTGGGTACATGGTAGACGCGGTGTTGTTGTCCGCTGCCACCTGCCAACCTGAGAGATAAATCGCTTCAATCCCAGCTTTGGCTTGTTGTACTGCTTGACCACCGGTCAGTGCACCCAAACAGTTCACGTAGCCTTTTTTGGCGCTGCCATTGACCAATGACCACAATTTATCTGCACCGCGCTGAGCGATGGTGTTAGCCGGCACCATAGAGCCGCGTAGTTCGACCACTTCTTCTGCCGTGTATGGACGTTTCACATGCTTCCAGCGTGGATTGGTTGCCCAGTCTTTTTCTAGAGCTTCGATTTGTTGGCGACGAGTTAAGTTTGTCATTGGTCTATCCCTCTTGTTTTGAGTGCTGCCGGTAGGGGCGGCGCACGATCCTTTTGTTTCTTTTGTTAGATGGTGTGGCGGTACAACCTTACCCGCCATCTGCATTCACGTTATTGTTATTAATAAAACGATAGTTACCGGTAAACGATGCTTATAGGTAAACGATTGTTATGGGTAAATCCGTGGTTAATCTAAGTAGTCATAGCCTGGGATGGTGAGGAAATTCCCCAACTCATCACTGGTGGTCATCTTGGCCATCAAGTCAGCCGCCTCGCTAAAGCGCCCCGCTTGATAACGCGCTTCGCCCACTTCCTGTTTCACCACCTCGATCTCTTGAGCGAGATATTGTTCAAACAAGGCTTTGGTGACCACTTGACCGTTATCAAGAGTTTTGCCGTGCGCTATCCATTGCCAAATAGAGGCGCGAGAGATCTCAGCGGTCGCGGCATCTTCCATTAAGCCGTAGATGGGAACGCAGCCGTTGCCCGAGATCCACGCCTCGATGTATTGCAGCGCGACGCGAATATTGTGTCGCATCCCTTCTTCGGTGCGCTCGCCTTCACACGGGGCAAGTAGCTGCTCTGCCGTGATAGGCGCATCGTCTTCTCGTGTGACATCCAATTGATTTCGGCGCTCGCCAAGCACTTGGCTAAACACCGCCATTGCGGTATCCGCAAGACCTGGGTGAGCGACCCAAGTGCCATCGTGACCATTATTCGCCTCTAGCGATTTGTCGTTTTGAATTTTGTCTAGCACGCGCTGGTTTTGTACTGGATCTTTGGCTGGAATAAAGGCCGCCATTCCCCCCATCGCAAAGGCACCGCGTTTGTGACAAGTGCGCACTAACAAGCGTGAGTAGGCGTTCAAAAACGGCTTGTCCATCGTGACTACTTGGCGGTCTGGCAACACGCGATCTGGGTGCTTTTTCAATGTTTTGATGTAACTGAAGATGTAGTCCCAACGGCCACAGTTGAGGCCAACAATGTGCTCTTTGAGCGCAAAGAGGATCTCGTCCATTTCGAATACCGCAGGCAAGGTTTCAATCAAAACGGTTGCCTTAATGGTGCCCGTACCCAGACCAAAGTAATCTTCGGTCAAGTGGAACACCTCACTCCACCACTGCGCTTCTTTGTGGGATTGCAACTTGGGAATGTAGAAGTAAGGGCCGCTGCCTTTTTTAAGAAGCGCTTGGTAGTTGTTGTAGAAGTAGAGCGCGAAATCAAACAGAGCGCCGGGGATAATTTGGCCGTTAAACGTCACGTGTTTCTCTTTTAAATGGAGACCACGTACACGACAAATCAACACCGCTGGATCGTCATTCAATTGGTAGTGCTTGCCATTGTCAGGGTTGGTGTAGCTGATCTCCCCTCTTACCGCGTCGCGCAAGTTAATTTGTCCGTCTAACACTTTATCCCAAGCCGGTGACATAGAGTCTTCGAAGTCGGCCATGAACACTTTAACGTTGGCATTCAAAGCGTTAATGACCATTTTTCTGTCTGTCGGGCCGGTGATTTCTACTCGGCGATCTTGCAGATCGTCAGGAATCCCTAAGATCTTCCAACTGCCTTCACGGATGTCTTGCGTCTCAGGCAAAAAGTCTGGGAGTTGCCCACCATCGATGGCCGCTTGGCGCACTTCACGTGCCGCCAGCAGCTCATCCACACGCGGCGCAAACTGCTCACACAACAGAGATAATAGGGTTTGGGCTTCAACAGGGAAAATTGCCTGATGTTGTGGCGAAAGGGAGCCAGTAACCTCAAGCATGCCTTCTTGGGCGCTCATTTTATTGCGACGAGCTTGACCATTTGGGTCCTGTGATAGGGTGTCTCTGTCTGGTGTGTTTGCAAGCATAGTGATGTCCCTTATTTTTGCTCTCTAGTATGATTCACGTTTCTTAGCGAATGTTCATTTGTAACTATCAAACAACACTTTTACATTCCAACTTGCTCAGTGTCGCTGCTGTTTTCATCCGCTTGTTTTTTCTTATCTGGCTCTACTTTCACTAACCTTCTCTGGGTTTGCAATCTAGACATAAGTCTTATTAGGCCTGCATTTAAGCTATACCAAACCTGGGTAGAGTAAAAGACCTAAAGTAAACAAAACGTTAAATTCAAAGTTTTATCCCGATCGAGATAAAGGCCCTATTTCTGTGTCAAAGTCGTAACAAGTTACGTAATTTAATTACAGTAAAATTAGGCATGTGAACGCGTTTCAAACGAACGTTTGATTTTTTATAGAAAGGGGTAACGCCTGTCTTTGATGGCTTTGAGCGGCCTAGAAGGACAAAGATTAAACAGCCCCTTTTGTTTGGGCTGTAAAATTGACAGTGTGAAATTTCACAATTTAATGAAAGCTTCATCAAAGTTTTGTTGTGAAATTTTACACGTCAAAGTTTACGAACAGAATAAAATGCTAACTTTACCCGAAAAAGCAGTGTGCATTTTAGCGAGAAATCGCAACAACAGAACGCAATAGCCTTACGACTATTTGCTAGAGCAGTTGTGAAACCACATCAGCTAGACGATGAAAAGTCGCCACACGTGACGAACTTGGACGCCAAACCAGCCCGATATGACGATGAGCTTGCTGCCCAGGGGCATCCACCACCACCAAGTTTTGGTTATCGATAAGACCGTGGTCGATGGCCATTTGTGGAATAAAAGTAGTACCGAGTCCATTCGCCACCATCTGCACTAACGTATGTAGACTGGTGGCAGAGAACGGATTGATCTTCTCTTTGTCGGTTAATTGACAGGCAGAGACAGCATGTTCGGTCAGGCAGTGCTCTCGTTCTAGTAAGAAGACCGATTCGTCGGGCAGATCAGCGTACTTAATCGGAGTGCGGATCGCGTCCGCTTGGTGGCGGCTGATGATCATACGAAATGGATCGCTGCCCACAATTTTGCTTTCCATCTCACCAATGTCCACTGGCATGGCGAGAATCAGCACATCCAACTCTCCCTGACGCAGCGCGGCAAGCAAATTGGTCGTAGTATCTTCACGTAATAGAAGATGCAAATTGGGAAAGCGTGTGTTGACCTCTTGCACCAAGTCACAGAGCAGAAACGGCGCAATCGTCGGTATGCAGCCCACTTTTAACTGCCCATGCATCTCATCTTCTTGGCAAAGACGGCCAAGCTCGGCGAGATCTTGGCCACGAGCAAGCAATTCACGTGCATGCTTGACCACTTGCTCGCCAACATGGGTGAATACTAACGGGCTTTTTTTGTCTTTCTTTTCGTAGAGGGGGCAGCCAATCAGATCTTCTAAGTTTTGAATGCCTTTACTTAAGGTCGATTGACTGACGAAGCATTTTTCAGCGGCATCGCTAAAATGACGGGTTTCATGCAGAGTCACCAAATAATGTAACTGCTTTAGGCTAGGCCACTTATTCATAGATTTATTGATAACTTCTAGCTAGGCATTGATCCAGTTAACCCTTTTGGCATTATCGCTTTTTTCGATTAACTTAATCTAATTAATTCATTTATTTCAATACTACAATTTGTACTACACTTTGTCTCGCAAAAACACGGACTAAGCAAAGGAGGCCACTCCAATGCTTGGAACAAACCATACTTTTAGGAGCAATAAAAATGGTACTAGTAGGTCGTCAAGCCCCTGATTTTACTGCAGCAGCTGTTCTAGGTAACGGTGAAATCGTTGAAAACTTCAACTTTGCAGAGTTTACAAAAGGTAAGAAAGCGGTTGTTTTCTTCTACCCGCTAGACTTCACATTCGTTTGCCCATCTGAGCTGATCGCTTTTGATAACCGCTACGAAGATTTCAAAGCGAAAGGCGTTGAAGTGATCGGTGTTTCTATCGATTCTCAATTCTCTCACAACGCATGGCGTAACACCGCTATCGAAGATGGCGGTATCGGTCAGGTGAAATACCCACTGATTGCAGACGTGAAACACGAAATCTGTAAAGCGTACGACGTAGAGCACCCAGAAGCAGGTGTGGCTTTCCGTGGTTCGTTCCTAATCGATGAAGACGGTCTTGTTCGTCACCAAGTTGTGAACGATCTTCCTCTAGGTCGTAACATCGACGAAATGCTACGTATGGTAGACGCACTAAACTTCCACCAAACACACGGTGAAGTATGCCCAGCACAATGGGAAGAAGGTAAAGCAGGTATGGATGCATCACCAAAAGGTGTGGCAGCATTCCTATCTGAGCACTCTTCAGACCTAGGCAAAAAGTAATTTTGCCTCCGGCGTCCAAGCTCACTGGACGCTATGGTTGGACGATATAAAGCGACAACGCATAATGCGCAATAAGCGCAACGCCAATCAGTTTAGTAAAGTCTCAAAGCAAGCCCACACTTCGGTGTGGGCTTTTTTCATTCAAGGTTAGCTTATATGGCTAAAGAAGCCATATATCTCTAAAGAGACTACATATCGCTAAAGAGACAAAAAATATCGACTTACGGACTTTATCGATCCTCGGTCTTTAAGTTCTGGGTCGCTCTCTTTATGATGAATTCAATTGATAGCGGCACCCCCGCTAATGCCTAATTTAGACAATGGAGATTCAACATGGCTTACTTCTCACTTGCGTTTGGTAGCGCGACTAAAAACCGTGACGGAAAAATCATCGAAGCGTTTTTTCCAAACCCAGTGCTCAACCCAGCGGATGCGCTGGTTGACGCAGTAGCGACCGTGGCAGGTTACGAGCAAGGTAACCAGGCCATCGAAATCTCTGCGGCGCAAAGTGCAGAGCTTGCCATTGCCTTTGCTGCTCACGGTGATGTGGCGAACGCCTCGTTTGCAGAAAAAGCGGCGCAGTCTGCTCAACCATTAGTCCTTGTGGTACTTGCGACAGATGACAAACCAGCATCCGTGGCAGAAGGTTTCCTCAAGCTACAGCTGATTTCTCACCGCCTAGTTAAGCCGCATGGCACGGTGCTGGATGGCATCTTTGGCCTACTGCACAACATCGCATGGACCAACGAAGGCCCAATCGATCTACCAGAATTGGCTGAGCGTCAAATGGATGCGCGCCTAGCAGGTCGCACTCTGACGGTCGATTGTGTCGACAAGTTCCCGAAAATGGTGGATTACGTTGTGCCTGCAGGCGTTCGTATTGCAGACACCTCTCGCGTTCGCCTTGGCGCACACGTCGGTGAAGGCACCACCGTGATGCACGAAGGCTTTATTAACTTCAACGCCGGCACCACAGGTGTGAGCATGGTAGAAGGCCGTATCTCTGCGGGTGTGGTTGTGGGTGACGGTTCAGACATCGGTGGCGGTGCGTCTATCATGGGTACCCTATCAGGCGGCGGTACCGTCGTGGTCTCGATTGGTGAGAACTCGCTACTTGGCGCGAACGCGGGTCTTGGTTTCCCACTGGGCGATCGTTGTACGGTTGAGTCTGGTCTTTACGTGACGGCGGGTTCTAAAGTGCGCATGCTTGATTCACAAGGTAACGAAGTCGAAGTGGTGAAAGCTCGTGACCTCGCAGGCGTTTCGGATCTGCTGTTCCGCCGCAACTCGGTGACCGGTCAAATCGAGTGCCTTGCCAACAAAACGGCGGTAGAGCTTAACTCAGAACTGCACAGCAACAACTAATGATGCACTAGGTCATCAACGACAATGAAGGGTTGGCACCATGCCAACCCTTTTTCTATTCGTCTCTTCTGTTTATTCTCACACTCTTTGTATGAATGCGCTCAACCGGCGTGACCATCGACTCTTGGTTTGAGTAACATCGGCACAAACTTCACCACATAAAGCCCAAAGGCGAATACCCATAACCCGGCGCTGAGGTTAACCCAACCGATCATATGCTCCGGCCATATCACGACCAGCACCGCACGCACTAACGCCGCGCACAACAGCGCAGCAAAAGCCCAGCACATATTGGGCCCTTGATAAATCGAGCGACCGGTATGCCCCATGGTAACGCGTGCAATCATTGCCAGAATGACGCCGCCAAGCGCGCCAATGGCAAACAAATGCAGCAGCGTATGGGTTGCAAAAGGGTCGTCCATTGCGGCGCGCAGTAACAAGCTCAGCGGTATGCACGCGTAGCCAGCATGCAGCGACCACACCAAGGGCTCACTAAACGTGCGCCAAGGTCGCCAGCGGTATAACCGAATCGACTGCGCAGCTCCGGCCAACCCCATCAGCGGCGCACCAACTTGCGCCATAGTTAAAGGGAAGAAGCTCAATATGAACAGGGCTATGAGTGGCCCATTGGCACACCACTCTAGCCACACTAGACGTTCACTTTGCGTAAACTCAAAACGCCGCGCCGTAAAGAAAGGGATCACTCTGCCGCCCATGACCGATAACAGCAAGGTGAACCACCACAGCATCGCCTGCCAGACGCTACTTGACGCAAATGGCGCGACGCCTTTGACTGTGGCATAACTTGCAAAGTTCGCCACCAGCGCCAACACGATAAGCGGCACAAAGAACAGGTTTCGCCACCCTTTCACTTTGACCACTCGCCTTCCGACCTCATAGGCCAGTAGCAGCAGAAATAGGGCTTCAATAGTGGCAGTGATCCACAGAGGCACAGGCGCCCAAAACAGGCCACGCGGCACAAGCCAAAGTAGGCTCAGTAGCATCAAGCAGGGACCTTTTGTACCCTGGATTCCCGTCCAGTTTTGCACCGCGGTGAGCAGAAAACCGGCCACAATCGCCATTGCAAAACCAAACACCATTTCATGCACATGCCACCACAAAGCTGGCACTTGCAGAGCTTCTGGCTGGCCAGTCTGAAACATCCACACCCAACCAACGATTGCCACGATGGCGTAGACGCTGCCGAGTAGAAAAAATGGACGAAACCCTAAGCGCCAAATTGGCGTAATGCGCTCTTCCTGCTGTTTATCTGTAATCGTAATCAAGCCTAAATCTCCACACGCGGCCCTATCAGTAAGACTCCACTAACAGCAATAATTAGACCATTTAATCAATCTAATAGAATCAATAAGATAAACGTAATTAGCTCAATCATTGATGTCTAAATGACACATATAACGATGTCTTAGTTACATCAACTCGAACTGAACATGCGCAACATTGATGCTTTTCATTTATATGCGAGCAAGGTAGCTTAAAAGAAAAAATAGAGGAGAAAGTCATGGCGCACTACATTTTCGGTTACGGCAGTTTGATGAATTCCGCCTCACGCCAACTCACAGGCAAAACCGCTCCAGCGATTCCCAGTGTCGTGCACGGGTTTAAACGCTATTGGGGAAAAGTGGACGACAGTTACACCCTCTCCCCCTTGGTGGTTGATCGAGGGGAAGGCTTAGTAAATGGCGTTTTGCTCGCCATCTCACCGGGCGAAATAAGCGAATTTGATCGCCGTGAGCGCGGCTATCATCGCGTGGCGATCCCCCACGCCAATATTGAAACGATACAACCGCTTACTCACGAAGACAGCGTTTGGGTCTACATAAAAGACGCGCCCGAGCCGCCTTGCTCACTGATGCCCATCATGCA
This sequence comes from Vibrio sp. R15-SG3-ISO1A, assembly GCF_059833955.1. Lineage (NCBI taxonomy): Bacteria > Pseudomonadati > Pseudomonadota > Gammaproteobacteria > Vibrionales > Vibrionaceae > Vibrio > Vibrio sp. R15-SG3-ISO1A. The sequence continues at coordinate 35,130 of NZ_JCBDGH010000070.1, read as the reverse complement.
AACCTACGTCGATACCGTGTTGGCCGGTTGTTTGGAGATCTCCGAGAACTTTGCCGAGCAGTTTATCCACTCAACGTTTGGCTGGCATCATCCACTGGAAAATGATCGCCACCAGCCGAAGTATGGCAACCTCGCGGGCGTCACCCAAGCGCACCATCCGCATATCGATGCGTTGGTGGCTATCGTCAGGTGAAATAGGCGTGATAATTTGAAACGTTTACACCGAGCCTAAAAGCAGTAAAAACAAGCGCTAGGGCTCGTATTTGCATCTTTAAAACCGCGCAATGATTGCGTCATTTTCACAATGGGTGTTTAATGAACGCATCAGAAAACGAGGTTCAAGATGGCAACAATAAAAGACGTCGCAAAAGAAGCCGGTGTGTCGGTCGCCACGGTATCACGCGTCATTAATAAATCCCCCAAAGCAAGCAAGTCCTCCATCGCGGCTGTCACGCAAGCAATGAGCAAACTGGGCTATCGCCCAAACGCGGCAGCCAGAGCCTTAGTGAGCCAAAGCACCAATACGGTCGGCGTCTTGGTGGGGGATGTCTCTGATCCGTTTTTTGGTACCTTAGTCAAAGCGGTCGACAACGTTGCTCATGAGCATGGCAAGCATATCTTGGTCGGCAACGGCTACCACAGCTTAGAGGATGAGCGCCGAGCCATTGAACTTTTGATCAATAACCGCTGCGATGCGTTAGTTATCCACTCAAAAGCCTTATCTGATGAAGAGCTTCAGGGCTATGCCAAAGAAGTGAAAGGCATGGTGATCATCAACCGTCATATCCCTGCGCTCGCAGAACGTTGCATCTCTTTGGATAACCACAAAGGCGCCTACCTCGCAACGGAATACCTGATTCGTAACGGCCACAAACACATCGCCTGCATCGCCTCCTCGCATCAAATTGAAGACTCGGGCCAACGTATTGAAGGGTATTTAGCGGCGCTCAAAGACCATAAGATCGATCTCTCCAAGGCGTATATTGAATACGGCGAGCCCAATAGTGATGGCGGTGAAATCGCAATGACCAACTTACTCACCAAGTCGTTGGCCATCACTGGCGTCGTCGCTTACAACGATTACATGGCGGCGGGCGCATTGTCGGTACTCGATGAAAATGGCATTGCTGTGCCGCAGCAGGTTTCGATGATGGGGTTCGATGATGGCTTGATTGCTCGCTATGTTCATCCAAGGCTGACGACGGTGCGTTACCCCATTCAGATGATGGCCGAGAAGGCCGCGAGACTCGCCCTTGCACTCGCCAAAGGGGAACCGGAAGAGAGCGACACCATCATTTTTTCGCCCACCGTGGTGCGCAGAAACTCAGTCGAGCGACTGTCATAAACAACACCTTGTCCGCGAGATAACCTTATGAGACCGCCCTCCATTGAGGGCGGTTGTATTAATGACACATAAACTGATAAATGGTCTGCTGACGATACTGCTCTTTCGGCTTTAACAAGCAACTTGGTTGCGGCCACTCAGGGTGGTTGGGCGAGTCAGGCAAAAACTGGGTTTCCAGCGCAATGCCCGCATAATCTTGATATTCGCCCCCTTCTCGTCTTGGCGCGCCGCCCAACCAGTTGCCAGTATAAAGTTGAATCGCAGGCTGCGTGGTGATGACACTGACGCTGACGCGCTCATCTTGGCTTGTTAAGGTTGCGATCGGCGCCTTCACCTCTCGTTCTGGCGCGAGAAAGAAGCTGTGATCGTAACCTTTGGCTTGTTGCTGCTGCGTGTCAGCCAATAGGTCTGCCGCAACCGATTTAGGTTGGCGAAAATCGAAACTGGTGCCTTCGACGCTCACCAGATCCCCCAAAGGAATCCCGACCTCGGTGGTAGGTAGGTAGTAGTCGGCCTCAATAGAGAGGGTATGCGCGCGCGCATCCAGCCCGCTAGTGGTGCCATTGAGATTGAAGTAACCGTGGTTGGTGAGATTGATTGGCGTGGTTTTATCACTGGTCGCCAAATAGTCAATGTGCAGCGCATTGTCGTCACTGAGCAGGTAACGCACCGAAACAGTGACATTGCCGGGAAAGCCTTGATCGCCATCTTTCGAGTGCAACGCAAACAGAACGTGCTGTTCGCTGCGCTCAACGATCTGCCAGCGTCGCTTATCAAACCCTTCGGCGCCGCCATGCAGACAATTACCCGCTTGATTGGTCGACACTTGATAGGACTCACCCTCTATCTGAAAAAGACCATTGGCGATACGGTTCGCATAACGTCCAACGGTTACCCCCAAGTAACCTTGTTGGCGCTGGAAGTCTTCCATGGCCCCTACACCAAGTAACACTTCACGTTGCTCCCCGCTCGCCAAAGGCAAACGACAACTGAGCCAAGTGGCTCCGATGTCCATCAGCACAACGCGAGTCCCCACTGCGTTGTTCAACTCGACCAACTGCGCTGCCTCACCATCATAGGCTGGCTGCGCCGTCATGGTCTCAAATAGAGCATGAGTCATGGGGTTTCCTTATTCCGCTGTAACCAGGCCAGCGCCTTGCTTGGCTTGGCAAACATAGATCGACGCTTTGAGCCCCGTTTGCGCTTCGTATTGCGCCTCAACGACGGCGCGAACATCTCCCACCAGCGCGGGCGGAACAAGCGCTACAATACAGCCACCAAAACCACCGCCGGTCATCCGTACGCCGCCTTGGTCACCGATGACCTTTTTGACCATCTCGACTAACACATCGATCTCTTTGACCGTGATTTCAAAATCGTCACGCATCGAGGCGTGCGATTTGGCCATCAGCTCACCCATGCGTTTGATGTCATTGTTTCTCAGCGCTTGTGCCGCTTCTAAAGTGCGATCGTTTTCGGTAATGACATGACGTGCACGTTTGGCCACCATGGCATCGAGCTCGGATGCTTTGGCATTGAACTCCTCAATAGTGACATCGCGCAGCGCAGGCACACCGAAAATACGTGCGGCCTCTTCACACTGCTCGCGGCGAGTGTTGTATTCACTATCGACCAGCCCACGTTTTTTATTCGAGTTGATGATCACCACTGACATCTCTGCAGGCATCGATACTGATTGAGTCTCTAGCGTACGGCAATCTAGCAACATCGCATGATTTTCTTGCCCTTCAGCGGAGATCATTTGATCCATGATGCCGCAGTTACACCCCACAAACTCATTCTCCGCTTGCTGACCGTTGAGTGCGATTTCGGCTTGAGAAATATCAAGCTTGTACAACTCTTTAAACGTCTGACCAATGACCACTTCCAACGCGGCTGACGAGCTGAGACCCGCACCTTGAGGTACATTACCACTGACCGAAATGTCCGCGCCGTTGAAGGTATATCCCCGTGCCAACAAACACTTGACCACACCGCGAATGTAGTTGGCCCACATTTTGTCTTGCGCAAAGGTGATGGCTTGGGTGATATCGAACTCATCCACGGCGTTGCCGTAATCAACCGACACCACGCGCACGAGGTTATCGTCACGCTTTGACGCCGCCACCACCGTTTGATAGTTAATCGCACAAGGGAGAACAAAGCCGTCGTTGTAGTCGGTGTGCTCACCAATCAAGTTGACGCGCCCCGGCGCTTGAATAATGTGCGATGGCGCATAGCCTAGCACCTTCTCGAACGAGCTCTTCACATTTTGGATCAGTTCAGACATAAGGTTCTTCTCTTAAAAAATAGCATTCGGTGGGTCAACGCCACGTGCGGCGTTCACGCGTAACAGACTCGGCTTAGGCCTCTTTGTAATGCACGTCACTGACGTCTCTTAGACGCTGCGCGGCTTGCTCTGCAGTTAAGTCACGCTGGCTTTCTGCCAGCATCTCATAGCCGACCATAAATTTTCTTACCGTGGCGCTGCGCAGCAACGGTGGGTAGAAGAGTGCGTGCAGTTGCCAGTGCTCAATGTCCGTCCCTTGTTCAAAAAATGGCGCGTAATGCCAGCCCATCGAATAAGGGAAAGAGCACTGGAACAAGTTGTCATAGCGACTGGTTAACTTTTTGATCGCCAGCGCGAGATCATCACGCTGAGCATCACTGAGTTCACTCATGCGGCGGATGTGCGCTTTGGGTAACAGCATGGTCTCAAACGGCCAAGCGGCCCAGTAAGGCACAACGGCGATCCAATGCTCAGTATCGACCACAATGCGCGATCCGTCTTTCAACTCTGCTTGGACATAATCAACCAACAAATTGCGCCCGTGCTCTTCGAAGTAGGCTTTAAGGTGGCGCTCTTTGCGTTCGATTTCATTCGGCAGAAAGCTGTTGGCCCAGATTTGACCGTGTGGGTGTGGCTGAGAGCAGCCCATGGTCTCGCCTTTGTTTTCAAACGCCTGAACCCAGAGGTACTCTTGGCCTAACTCTTCAATCTGTTCATTCCAAGTGTCAATCACCCCACGAATTTGAGCCACGGGTAATTCCGGCAAGGTTTTGCTGTGATCGGGAGAGAAACAGATCACGCGGCTCAAGCCTCGCACACCTTGGGTTTTAAATAGCGGATTGTCAGATTCTGGCGCGTCAGGAGAATCGACCATCAGAGCGGCAAAGTCGTTATTGAACACATAGGTGCCGCGGTAATCAGGATTCACATCGCCAGAGATACGAGTGTTGGTAGGACAAAGAAAACAGTGCGCATCGTAACGAGGCAACGCATCCTGCGCGGGCTTTTCATCTGCGCCACTCCAAGGGCGTTTTGCTCGATGAGGCGAGACTAATATCCACTGCCCAGTCAATGGGTTATAGCGGCGGTGTGGGTGATCCACAGGATTAAATTCAATATTCGACATCTTACTTACTCAACCTTAAACACAAAAACTCTTAACTGTTTGCTTAACCTTTGCCTAACTCATGCCCAGCTCGGCTCGCTGTGTGTTATGACGCGCCGTAACCTTGAGGGTTTGTGGACTGCCATTTCCATGTATCGGCCGTCATATCCGCGACGCTGCGGCTCGCTTTCCAACCCAGCTCTCGCTCTGCTTTCTCGGTGCTGGCAAAGCACTGGGCAATATCTCCTGGGCGTCTTGGGCACAGCTCATACGCAATCGGCTGACCGCAGGCTTGGCTAAAGGCATTGACCATCTCAAGCACACTGGAGCCTTGGCCGGTCCCCAAATTAAAAATGTGCAACCCAGCGCGCGCGCCTACCGATTTCAACGCTGCGATGTGCCCATCCGCTAAATCCATCACATGAATGTAGTCACGCACTCCGGTGCCATCGGGTGTTGGGTAGTCATTGCCAAAGACCGACAATTTCTCTCGCCGCCCCACCGCAACTTGAGCGATGAAAGGCATCAAATTATTTGGAATGCCTTGTGGGTCCTCTCCCATTGAGCCTGATGGATGGGCGCCGACCGGATTGAAATAGCGCAGCAAGGTAATGCTCCAATCGTTTTCCGCCGCAAAGAGATCCGATAAGCACTGCTCGACCATGTACTTACTGCGACCGTATGGGTTGGTCGTCGCGCCTGTCGGTGACTCTTCGGTGATCGGAACGCTAGCCGGGTCGCCATACACTGTCGCGGAAGAGCTAAACACTAAGCTTTTCACGCCCGCTTTACGCATGCAGCGCGCCAACACCAAGGAGCCATTCACGTTGTTGTCATAGTATTCGAGTGGCTTGGCTACCGACTCCCCGACCGCTTTCAATCCGGCAAAATGAATCACGGCGGCAATGTCATGCTGAGCAAAAACACCATCGAGAAACGCCTCATCGCGCACATCACCTTGATGAAAAATCGGCTTCACCTTGGTGAGCGCTTCAATACGGTTCAACACTTCTTGATTGGCATTGCAGAGGTTGTCGATAATCACAGGCTCCATGCCTGCTTCGATCATCTGTACACATGTATGGCTACCGATGTAACCCATTCCACCCGTTACTAATACTTTCACTGTTTGCCTCGCTCTGGTTCGCAATCGCTCAGAAATGACTCTGCTTGCTCAAAAGTCTAGCAATCATTTGCGCCTAGTTTCCGTGATCAATTTCTCATTGTGTAAACGTTTCCACAAATTACTCACCAATACTGGATTTGACTGCTACCCGCCCCTTTTCCTCTGCCCATCAGAAAGAGGGCAACAGGCTAAGGAAGCCAAAGCCATCAATATCTCTATCAAGGTCACAATCCCTGACTAAACTTTGTGAAACGTTTTCACAGAAGCGAAAAATTATGGACATTTTCTCATCAAGTAAGAATCATAACGAAGAAACTGATTTGCATATCCAGCCCAGCACCGGACAATTTGCGACTTTGCCTTTGCCAGCCCTACCGCACCCTGCAAACTCGCCACCGGGGCACCACAGTTAGGACCACCCATGCCAAATACGATAGATAAACGCATGAAGATCGTCGCGCTCACTTGGCCGCTATTTATCGAGATCTTGCTGCGAACAGCGCTCAACACCAGCGATGTCTTCATGCTCAGTGGTTTCTCTGATAAAGCTGTTTCGGCGGTGGGCGTCATCTCTCAACTGTCGTTCTTTTTGATTATCGTCTCGTCGATGGTCAGCAGCGGCACGGGTATTTTAATTGCGCAATACAATGGTTCAGGCCGAGTACAAGATTCCGCCCATGTTAGCGTCGCCAGTATTTTTCTCTCTGCCCTGGTCGGTATCTGCCTGAGTGGACTGTCTATCTGGGGCGCTTACGCGTTTCTGCCGCTCTATGGATTAGAAGCTCAGGTCGAACAGTACGCCCAAGAGTACCTGCTGATCAGCGGCGCGATGACTTTTAACGTCACCCTCGGCATCGTGCTGACCACTATTTTGCGCAGTAACGGCTTTTCCCGCTCTCCGATGGTGGTCAACTTGGTGTGCGGCGTGCTCAATATCATCGGTAACTACATCGCCCTTTATCAGCCTTTTGGCTTGCCGGTCTATGGGGTACAAGGGGTGGCGATTGCCACTGTCGTCAGTCAGGTGCTCAGCACCGTGATCCTCTGGGCGGCGGTTAAACGCTCTGGCATCGAGATACCATTTGCCGAGTATCGAGCAATACCTCGCGTTATCTACTCACGCATCGTCAAAATTGGCGCCATGAATGCCGGAGAAGTGCTCTCTTACAACATGGCGCAAATCTGCATCACCTTTTTTATCGTCCAGATGGGTACCGCCTCATTGGCCGCCTTCACCTACGCACAGAACATCGCTCGCCTCTCCTTTGCCTTTGCGCTTGCCCTCGGGCAAGGTAGCCAGATTCAAGCGGGCTACTACATAGGCCGCGGTTGGATTGACTCGATTTTGTCTCTAGTGCAAAAGTATTTTGTGGTTGGCTTTTGCGTCTCCACGCTGTTGACGGTCATCGTCTACTTACTGAGCGATCCCATCATCGCCCTCTTTACTACAGAGCCGGAGATCGCCGCCCTGACCGCGACCTTGATTGCCGGTTCGATCGTGCTCGAAGCGGGGCGCGTCTTTAACCTCATCTTTATCTCGGCGCTCAAAGCGGCTGGCGATATCAAATTCCCAGTCAAAATGGGCATCATCAGTATGTGGGGGTTCGGGGTCGGTATGAGCTATGTGTTTGGCGTCTACTGGGGCTATGGCGTGCTCGGTGCCTGGATGGCGATTGCACTCGACGAGTGGTTTCGCGGCATCATCATGGCAAGGCGTTGGCGCTCAAAAGTGTGGACGCGTTACACCCTTCAGTGATCGACCATTTGTCATCAGTAACCAGACCGTCGTAAAACAACAGGGATAGCGCTCGCTATCCCTATTCGTTTTTATCCCCTACACCTCGTCAGCTTGAGCGTGGCTCAACGACAGTGTCACCTGATAGCGATAGCGTTTATCACTCAGAAGATAAGCCTGATGCACGCTAGGCGTCCACGAATCGTCACCGCCCACGCCCATATGCGCACCATCAATTCGCACGTAACAGGACTCACCTTTGGTTAACTCGTGCGTATGTTTGGTACTGGCTAAGTTGTGCAAACTGTAGCGACTGACGGCAAAATGAAATTGCCCCTCGATGAGCAACTCACCCACTTTGGCCTGCGTGACATCACAGCGCAAGCCGTTGTCACTTGGGAATATGTACGGCGTGTGCATCGCATCCAGCGATTGTTGATAGCGTCCGATGTGCGCAGACGCTAATCGGTCCGGATAGTTCTCATGTGGGCCACGGCCCAGCCAAGAGACCTGTTCTATAGACTCGTGATGCTCGCCATCGTACAACGCCACCTCTAATCCGATACGCGGCAGTGGAGGTAGATGCTGAGCAACCGTCACATCGACATCCAAACTCACACTGCCATCACTGGCCACCGTATAGCGCCACGTCGAGCGGATCAGCGCCTTACCTTGATGGGAATAACGCTGCTGACTCACCACCACAATTCCTTGCTCAGCTTGATACCATTCAAACTGCTCAAGCTCTCGGGTCAAGGAATCGAGCCCTATCGACTGCCAACGCGCAAACCAAGAGTTGGGGTCGAGCTTGTTGGCCTCACTGGTGCCAATATCATTATCAAGCGGAGCCCGGTAGAAGTTATCGATGATCGGTGCGGTCAGCTTTTCGCTGTCGTTGACTTTCCAACTGCCGATCGCGCCTATTGATTTGTCAAACTCGAGCGCAAAATCATCACTATAGACCAGCAAGGCTTTTGCGCTGTCCGAGGTGTTGATAGCGCCAATAGGCTTGATGCTCGGGCTCGGTAGCGCCGTCTCAACTGAAAGTTCCAGTTGCTCGATGGCCGTCACATGGCCGGCGCTTGCCCAAGCCGTCTCTTGACGAAGGCTCACCTCTAGGTTGAGGTAATACGGAGCGCAGCGACCACTGCTGATAGGCTGCTCGCTCAAGGTTACGCTTTGCGTCGATTTTGCCGCCAAATCGAGATCAAGCTGACCACGGTGCAGCACCTCTCCTTCACAAGTGACACTCCAATCAAGTATCTCGTTGTCACTGGCGCTAAACAAGTACTCACTCTCTACCTCAATCACCAATGGCTGAGTCGATAGCAGGTGGAACTGGTAAAACTGCTGCGCTTTTTTGACTTCCTGCAGGGTGGGATGCGCGCTTCTATCTGGGAATAGCAGACCATTGATACAAAACTGACGATCATTGATTTCATCACCAAAATCCCCACCATAGGCCCAATAGGTTTGGCCATCCGGCGCTATCTTGGTTAAACCTTGATCGACCCAATCCCAGATGAAGCCCCCTTGCAAGCGCGGGTTATCTCGAAACGCTTGCCAATAGTGCGTAAAGCTGCCGAGGCTGTTGCCCATCGCATGAGCGTATTCACATAAAATCAGGGGACGCGTCTCATCAGGCAGTGCAATGGATTTACGAATCCCGACACGCGGCGTGACCTGTGGCTGATGCTTCACGACTGGCAGATCCCAATCGACCCGTGCGTACATCGGACATAGGATGTCGGTCGCGGCGGTCATCGCGCCGCCGCCTTCATATTGGACAGGTCGAGAAGGGTCACGCTGTTTGACCCATTGATACATCGCATGATGGTTATTCCCGATCCCCGACTCGTTGCCAAGCGACCAAATGATGACACACGCATGGTTCTTATCGCGCTCCACCAACCGAGTAATACGGCGCAGGTAGGCCGGTAGCCATTCACTGTCGTCGGACAAGCGGCACATCGGAAACTGGCCGTGGGTTTCAATGTTGGCTTCATCCACCACATAGAGACCATACTCATCGCACAGTTGATACCACTGAGGGTGGTTTGGATAGTGCGCGGTACGTACCGCATTGAAATTGTTCTGCTTGAGCAGCTGGATGTCGCGGAGCATATCTTCTCTTGTCATCACATGACCAAGCTCTGGATGATGCTCATGGCGATTGACGCCGCGGATCAGCAGCGCTTCGCCATTCACTTTCAGCTGACCGTGCTCAATACGTACCTCACGAAAACCGACCGAATACGCCTCACAATCTATCACCGTGTCATGCTCATCAAGCAAGCTGACAACGGCACGATACAAGTAAGGGCGCTCTGCGCTCCATAGTATCGGCGCTTGAACGTCAAGGGCATGCTGCGCTTTATCGCTCCACGGCCCTTTTTCATCGACAAACTGTAATCCCACCGTGCTGACTTGCTCTGCGACCAGCTGCTGTTCGGCATCAAACAGACGCACACGTACGCGATTGTCGACCTCTTTTTGCGATAAAGTGGTCGTCACACCAAGCGTGGCCTGGTGAAACCCTAGCGCCAACTCAGTGCGAATCTCCACATCTTGAATGTGCAGTCGCGGTTTTCGGGTTAAGGTGACATCACGGAAAATGCCGCTTAGCCACCACATATCTTGATCTTCCAAGTAGGAACCGTCGCACCAACGCATCACCATGACCGTCAACTGGTTGCCCCCCTCCTGAAGATAAGGCGTTAAATCAAATTCGGCGGGCAGACGCGCATCTTGCGAGTAACCGACCCACACGCCATTGCACCACAGGTGAAAGGCACTGTTGACGCCATCAAAGGTGATCCACGTTAACTCATTCGGCTGTGGCGACACCTCAAACGTGGTGCGATAAACACCGGTCGGATTGTGCTTAGGTACGATTGGCGGCGTGTCCGCAAACGGATATTTCACATTGGTGTAAATTGGCCGATCGTCAACCTGCGGCTGTAACTGCCAATTGGACGGCACCGTGATTGGCGACCAAGCGCTGTCATCAAAACTTTTCTCAGTACACGCTTCTGGCACCTCACTCGGCGACGAGAACAGCATAAACTGCCATTGACCATTCAAGCACGTTTGCTGGGCAGACTCTCTCCCCTGCAAGGCATCGTCTTCGTTTTGATAAGCATTGAAAGGGGCATGAGCGGGCAGAACATGATGGTGGGTGACGTGATGATTTTCCCACTCTCGCGCTGCCAGAATATCGGCAAAAGTTCTCATAACAACACTCTTAATCTCAGTGATAAAAAAGAGCGCACTGACTCGAGAGGCCACGAGTGGAGCAGTGCGCTCAGTCGGCTGACTCTGGCAGGTCTATGTACAGGGGAATAGACTCGCCGTCAGCGTATCAAAACCTTATTTGAAGGTGCGTTTACTGACCTTATCCAGTTTTTGCAAAATGTCGTCGATGCGATCAGGGTGAACCATGAACTCTTGGAAGCCCTTCATCCCTTCTTTCGCCATTGCAGGATCGGTATCTCGGTCATAGAACTGCGCCGTACCTTCCGCGTTCGCCAGCATTTCCACCCCTTTGTCTAGGAACGGATCCGCTTTCGCTTTCGCTTTATTGTTGGTTGGGATCTGCAACAACATCTCGTTGATCAATTGCTGGTTTTCCGCACGAGCGACAAACTGAAGGAACTTACGTGCGTCTTCTTTGTTTTTCGCTTTTGATGGGATGTGAATCGTATCCATCGGCGCGTCTTCCGCCATCGGAACGGAAGGGTCGATCACCGGGAATTGGAAGAAGCCCATTTTGCCATCCAACTCTTTCGGGAAGTTAGGGGTAATGAAGTTACCCATCAGATACATCGCCGCCTGACCGTTGTAGAGGAACGGCTGCGCCTCTTGCCAAGAGTAAGACGCATGGTTTTCTAGGAAATAACCAGGCTCCACCAACTGTGCCCAGTTCGCGAAGGTTTTCTTCACTCGCTCATCGGTGTAAGGCACTTTGCCGTCCATCAACTGGATATGGAAATCGAGGCCGTTGGTACGTAAGTTGATGTAATCAAACCAACCCGCCGCCGTCCAAAGATATTTAGTACCGATGGTAAACGGTGCCACGCCATTCTCTTTCAATGTCGCCGAGGCTTTAAGTAGATCGTCCCACGTTTTGGGCTCAGCAATACCGTACTGCTCAAAGATGTCTTGGCGGTAGTAGATACCCCATTGGTAATAAGTGTAAGGCACACCGTATTGCTTGCCGTTGACCGTCATCGCGGGCGCCGAAGCGGTGAAGTCTTGCTTCATGTTGTTGTCTGTCCAGATGTCACTCACATCTTCAAACAGGCCACGATCAACGAAGGTTTTCATACGGTTACCCGCATACCAGAACACCACATCCGGCGGCGAAGTGACCAACCAGTTGCGGATGGTCGTTTTGTACGCTTCATGATCGTAGAGGTTATATTTGACGGTGACATCCGGGTACTCTTGCTCAAATCGCTTGATGATTTCAGCCCACGCCTCTTTAGGTGCAGGGTCTGAGGCGTCAGAGTTGATCACCAAAGTGCCTGCCCATGCGGATGTAGAAAGAGTTGCACCGAGTATTGCGGTAGCAGCAAGGTGTTTCACGTATTTCATATTCAGGTCCTTGTTATTGAGCCTAAGGCTCTTGGTCCAATTTATTGTTTTGTTGCTGTGTAGAGTCTGTTACTGCATAGACCTGCTGGTGAGCCAAATGGGGGTTTCGCCCACCAGCAATTTGTTAATCCTGTTATCCTTTGGTCGCACCTAGGGTTAAGCCGGCGATGAAGTGACGCTGCATGGTAAAAAACAGCACCACAGGTGGAATCGCCGCAACGATCGCGCCTGCCGACATCAGCTGCCAAGACGCCAGCCACTGACCTTGCAGTGAGCTAAGCCCCGCAGTAACCGGACGGACTTCATCACTTTGCACTAAGACCAATGCCCAGAAAAAGTCGTTCCAGATGAAGGTAAAAACCAGCACCGCCAACGCCGCTAATGCTGGACGAACTAAGGGCAATACCACGTGCCAGAAGATCTTCCATTCGGTGACCCCTTCAACGCGCGCCGCTTCAATCAAGGCATCCGGAATACCGACGATGAAATTGCGCATAAACAAGGTACAAAATCCGGCTTGAAACGCGATATGGAAGAAAATAAGCGCCCAATGGGTGTCGTAGAGACCAAAGCTGATGGTCAAATCGCGCACTGGGATCATCAGGATCTGGAAGGGTACAAAGTTACCCGCGATGAACATCGCGAAGATCCAGATGTTTGCCTTGAAGTTGTACTTCGCTAAGGCAAAGCCCGCTAATGTCGACAGCGCCACCGCCCCAGCAACCGCAGGCAAAGTGATCATCAAACTGTTGAGCAGGTATTGGCCCATTGCGGTTGAGGTAAAGACTTGAGTGTAGTTTTCGAGAAACTGGATTTCGCTTGGCCAGCCCCAGTAATTACCAGTGTTGATGTCTTCTATCGAGCGAATTGAGGTCATCATCACCGCAATCAATGGCAGTAACCACATCACGATCGACAGTGGCAACGCGACGCGATAGCTGATATTGACAAAACGGCCAGATTTTTGAATCGGTTGTGGGTACATTATTTTTCACTCCTCAACATACGCCATAAGAAGTACGCGATATACACATCCATGATGAGGAACAACACAACGGAAACTGCCGCGCCATAACCCATTCGGTAGTTAAAAATGGACTCTTCATACATCTGGTAAGCCAATACCGTCGAGCTGCCCCACGGGCCACCGGCTGTCATGGTGGCAACCAAGTCAAATGAGCGCAGCGCACCAATCACGGTCACCACAATCGCAATGAAGGTCGCTGGGCGAAGCTGCGGTAACACCACGTACCACAACATGCGCCACTTTTTCGCACCATCAAGACGCGCCGCTTCAAGCTGCTCTGGATCCAAGTTGTTCAAACCCGTGAGGTACAAAATCATGCAGTAAGAGATCTGTGGCCACAGACCGGCGGCAATGATGCCGTAGGTGACGTAATCTTCGTTGGCCAAAATAGAAACCGGCTCGAAACCGAGACCACCCAACACAATATTGAACAAGCCAAACGACGGGTCATAGAACCAAGCAAACACCAAACCGACGACCACTTGCGAAATAACAAAGGGGAAGAAGAACAGCGATTTAACAACACGAATCCCTCTCACCTGTTGGTTAAGAAAGAGCGCGATCGCTAAACCAATCGGCGGGGCGAGCATAAAGAACACTAGCCAAAGGAAGTTGTTTTTCAATGAGGTGTAAAACGCATCGGAATCAAACAACTCACGATAGTTGTCTAGGCCGACCCATGTTTTTTCACCTAGCCCATCCCATTCAAAGAAACTGAGCCAAATACTGTCTAGAATCGGATAGATAACATAAACGGCAAAAATCGCCATCGCAGGCGCTAAAAACAGCCAAGGGGAGAGCTTGGCACTCACCCGAGATTTACGTCTGGCTGAGGGGAGACGATTTTCTGGGTATATCGTTTTCACAGATTGCTCCATTTTGTGTGACTCCTTGTCACATCTCGTCGTTTCTGTTCGTTAAAGTTTCACTTATATAAAGTAGACAAAAAGAAACCAAAAGATGAAGTTTTATCGCATCTACGAATACATATTAGCCATCCACTTTATTTTATATAGGGAGAGAAATTAATTTTGTAAACGTTTCCACAAAATTGACCTATTTTCCTCCAAAAACCATGACAAGGATCAACTATTGCCATTGAGCAACTAACAAAAATCGCGGAAAAGCGTATGTTTTAGACAGAAACAAAAAACAACTCACGTTAAACGAGCGTATTCGCTCACAAAACGAAACTTATTAGCCATATGGGCAAGGAGTATTTATGGCTGACATCAGCTTAAAGAAAGTCATCAAGCGTTTCGGTGACGTTCAAACCATCCATGGTGTGGATCTTGAGATCGACAATGGAGAGTTTGTGGTTTTTGTTGGACCATCCGGTTGTGGTAAATCGACCCTGCTTCGTCTTGTGGCCGGTTTAGAAGAGATCACCGAAGGCGAAATCAGTATCGACAACCACATCGTCAATGACGTTGATCCTGCCGAGCGAGGCGTGGCGATGGTATTCCAATCTTACGCCCTCTACCCTCATATGACTGTTGAAGAGAATATGGGCTTTGGCCTGAAAATGAACGGTCACCCTAAAGAGTACATCGACAAGCAAGTGAACGGCGCGGCGAAAACGCTACAGCTTGATCACTTGTTGCAGCGTAAACCAAAAGAGCTCTCTGGCGGTCAGCGTCAGCGTGTCGCTATTGGCCGCGCCATTGTACGTAACCCCAAAGTGTTCCTTTTTGATGAGCCCCTCTCCAACCTCGATGCAGAACTGCGCGTCGACATGCGTCTGCAAATCGCCAAGCTGCATCAAGATCTGCAAAACACCATGATCTACGTAACGCACGATCAAGTCGAAGCCATGACGCTCGCCGATAAAATCGTCGTCCTGCGCGATGGTCGTGTTGAGCAGGTGGGCTCGCCGCTAGAGCTCTACCACAAACCGCAAAACGAATTTGTTGCTGGCTTCATCGGCTCACCGAAAATGAACTTCATTCCAACCCAAGTCGAGCAAGCCAATAGCTCTGGCCTGACCTTGGTAAGTCAAGACGGCAAGGTATTCCATCTGCCCGCGGTGCAGCGCGCACTGCACGCTGGCGATAAAGTCACTCTCGGTATTCGTCCTGAACATTTAGAGATCAACAATGACAACCCAGTGCAGATTGAGTTCCAAAGTGAAGTAGTCGAACGGTTGGGCAACAGCACCTACATGTTTGGTCAATCTTGTGGCGTTGATGGGTTCAAAGTACACCTACCTGGCGATCAAGAGGTCACTAAATTCCAAACTATGGCGCTAAGCTGCAAACAGAGCGATTGTCACCTATTCGATGACCAAGGCATTCGCATAGAGTAAGGCGTTTTAACTCCTCACGTTGAACAGGTCAGCCCTTTGGCTGGCCTTGTTTGTTATCCCCTCTCTTTGTCACTCGTATTCACTCACCCAATTTGTTACTGAGCTTTTCAATGCCAATCTTTGTCATAAAAGTGACATATTCCATTGAGACCATGACGCCCTTACTGACAAGGCCAACCTTCCTCTCTCTATAATGCCTTGTTTTTCAATCACACTAAGGATGCGTTGAGCAATGCTAGCGATTTTCAAAACCTTCTTTTGGCTAGGCTGGATTAGCTTTGGTGGCCCTGCCGCCCATATCGGTTATTTTCGTCATACCTTTGTAGAAAAACGCCGATGGCTCAGTGATGAGGAATACGCGCAAATCGTCGCGCTCAGTCAGTTTCTACCCGGCCCAGGTTCAAGCCAAGTCGGCTTCGCGTTAGGCTACAAAAAAGGCGGATTGCTTGGTGCCCTTGCCGCCTTTATCGGCTTTACCACCCCCTCTATCGTGATCATGTTGGCGCTCGCATTGGTCAGCAGCCAAGTCACCGATGCCACGTTGTTTCAACATATCGTCCACGGACTGAAGTTACTGGCAGTGGTTGTGGTCGCCGATGCCACCTTAGGGATGTACAAGAACTTCTGCCAAACTCGCCTAAGCGTCAGCCTCTGCGTGGCGACTGCGATCGCACTGCTCGTTATGCCGAGCATTGTCACCCAAGTGATGGTTTTGTTGCTGGCCGCTGCGATTGGCGTAAAGTTCTTAGGCCGCGAAACGTCAACACCGCCGAGTGCCTTTACTCCAAGCCTATGGCCTCTCGCACTTTTTGCTGTGCTGTTCATGGGTTTACCCTTAGTCGCAGCACGTTCTGATGCATTGCAGCTATTTAATAACTTTTTCCAAGCGGGTAGTTTGGTTTTTGGTGGCGGTCATGTGGTTCTGCCACTGCTGCAAGAGTTGGTCGGTGATAGGCTGTCACAAGATCTCTTCCTTACCGGGTACGCCGCCGCACAAGCCGTCCCGGGTCCGATGTTCACGTTTGCCACTTACATCGGCTACGCCTTACTGCCGAACGCGCCGATTTTTGGGGCTCTACTGGCCACCCTCGCGGTCTTCTTACCCGGGTTTCTGCTGCTCTTAGGCGTACTGAAAAACTGGCAATCGTTGGCGCAAAGGCCCGCCGTGTCAGGCGCGTTGCAAGGCGTGAATGCCGCCGTGGTGGGATTATTGTTGGCGGCCTTGTATCAACCTGTGTTTAGTAGCGCGGTTTTATCTTCGGTGGATCTGGCGCTCGTCGTGCTCGGTATTTACTTGATGAAACAATACAAACTACCGATTGTATGGATGGTGGTGCTCTTTATGCTTTTAGGCGCGGTGGTCGGCCACCTGACCCTCTAGTCGTTCTCACAGGGTTTGCGAGCGTGCAAAGCGCTCGCAAATGTATCGCTACATACAACACAATGCCAGACGGCTCACATCTACACCGTTCGCTTCACCTTGAAATCCTCTGTTTCATCACATCTTACCAGTTTGCCCCCTAGGATTCGCTTCACTCACTTTTCATTTACATGCTAAAGTTAACAAGCTGTTAACAATAAAAATAATGTACCCATTTGCCAATAACACGGAGTTAGAGAATGATTCAGCCTAACGAGTTACGCAAACCGTCCTGTGCTCTCCCCCCACCGAACGAGATGATTTTGAAATGGGCAGAGGAACGCCCTAATCAGGTCTATCTAAAACAGATCATCAACCGCCAGTTTGTCGAATACACTTACGCCGAGGTTGCAGACAAAGCGCTCAGATTAGTCTCAGCACTGCAAGCGCTAGGTCTTAAACCACGTGACAAAGTCGCACTGGTATCGAAAAACTGCGCCGAGTGGTTCATTTGTGACTTGGCGATGATGTTGGGCGATTTTGTCAGCGTGCCCATCTTCCCGACCGCCGGTGCTGACACGATTGAATACTGTGTGACCCATAGTGAAAGTAAAGCTCTGATTGGCGGCAAACTCGATGATGCTGGCGCCACTCAGGAAGTGATTGATGGACAAGCAGACTTGATTACTATCGCGCTGCCCTATGACACTGCGCCAAAGTGCCAACATCAGTTCAACGACTTAATGGCGCAGCATGCTCCAACGGATTTTCGTGCCGAGCACTGCGATGATAAGTTAATGTCGCTGGTGTATACATCAGGGACATCGGGTCTACCGAAAGGGGCAATGTTGACTTATGGCGCATTCAGTTGGTCTGCGCAGCAGTTGATCAATCATATCGGCATTGAAGAGAACGATCGCCTATTCTCCTACCTCCCTTTGGCGCACATTACCGAGCGTGTGTACATCTTTGGGTCCTCCATCATGGGTGGCGTCCAAACGGCCTTCCCAGAGTCACTTGATACCTTTATCGAAGATGTCAAAATGCAGCGCCCGACTCTGTTTATCTCTGTTCCCAGACTCTGGACTCTGTTCCAACAACGTATCCAAGATAAATTGCCACAGAAGAAGCTCAATATTCTGCTCAAGATTCCGTTCGTTAATTCCCTTATCAAGAAAAAGCTCGCCGATGGCCTGGGCTTAGATCAAGCACGCGTGCTCGGCTGTGGCTCTGCGCCGGTGTCACCCGCTTTGCTCGATTGGTATCACAGTGTCGGCCTCAATATTACTGAGGCTTGGGGGATGACTGAGTCCTTTGCCTACAGCACACTCAACTACCCGTTCCGCGCTGATAAGATTGGCAGTGTCGGCAATGCTGGCCCCGGAATCGAACTCAAAATTGCCGACGATGATGAAATCATGGTACGCAGTAAAGGGATGTTCTCTGGCTACTACAAAAATGACATTGCCAGTCAGGAGTCATTCGACAGCGAAGGTTGGCTACATACTGGCGACATCGGCGCTATCGATGCTGAAGGCTACTTGACCATTCAAGGACGCAAAAAAGACACTTTCAAAACCGCCAAAGGTAAATTTGTCGCGCCAGTGCCCATTGAGAAGAAACTGTTCGAATACAGCCGCGTTGAAATGATGTGTTTAATTGGCCTCGGTCTGCCCGCCCCGATTTTGCTCGTCGTCCCGCATGACTTTCCTAACTTTGACCGTGCTCGCTATGAACGCACCACCAAAAAAGTGATTGCGCGGATGAACCAAGAGCTCGAATCGCATGAGCAAATCAAAGGGGTACTGATGATCAAAGAGCCGTGGAGCATCGAAAATGGCATTCTAACGCCCACACTCAAGATCAAACGCCATGTACTGGAACAGAAGTACCACGACGTGGGCCACAACTGGCCGAAAGGTCAACTCGTTGTCTGGGAAGAGTAACGCTAATCACTCTATCTTATCGAGAAGTTAAGGAGAACATGGTTCTCCTTTTTTTCGTCATGTATAGTGACGAGCAAAATGTGATTGAAAAGGATCGTCTATGGATGCAAGGCTGCATCATCTTCCGGGGTTACGGTATTTCGAAGTCGCGGCGAGGCACAACAGCTACAGTCGAGCGGCTGAAGCGCTGTTCGTCAGTCAGGCGGCGGTGAGCCAAAAAATACGTCAACTTGAAGATGGCTTAGGATGCAAACTGTTCGTGCGTGATGGTCGAGAAATGCGCCTCACTGAGCAAGGCAAGGTGCTGTATAAGCATGTCTCTCAAGGGTTCGAACAGATCATTTCAGGGCTCAATCAGATTCAAGCTGAGCCGGTCGAAGGGTTGCTCTGTGTCAGCTCTACGCCTTCATTTGCCTCTCGTTGGTTATTGCCACGTCTATGGAAGTTCTCAAGCCAGCATCCCAACATCCCCATTCGGATCATCACTAGCTGTGACGCGCCAAACTTAAAACAAGGTGAAGCGGATGTGGTCATTTGGCAAGGTGAGACGCTGGGTGAAGAGTGCCCATCGAAACTTCACAAAGAGTTCCTGTTTGAAGAGATCATTTATCCTTTTTGCTCGCCTCACTTAGCCAAGTCCATTAACCTGACTCAGCCCGAACAGCTGCTGGCCAGTTGGTTAATTCACTATGAGTCTGGCGGTTACCCTTGGAAAAGTTGGTTTGCTAAAGCCGGTATAAAGATGGAAAAAGAGTCGGTTCGTTGGATGGATGTCAGTACCTTCGATCACGCAATGAACGCCGTCATGGCCGGGCATGGCGCCTGCTTAGTGTCTGACTCACTCGCGGCTGATTACGTCGAACGTGGACTACTCATGAAGCCCTTCGATATCGGCATGACCCCGGGTATTCAGTTTAATCTCTTCTATGATCGAGAATCGACAAGGCGCGATCGTATTCAAGCTTTCGCCCACTGGCTGAGTAATGAAATTGCCCCTTGTGAATAACATCGCCCCCAGCGATACCTCGCTAGGGGCGTGTTACGATTAAGCTTAGAGCTGACCCGACTATTGGGTTCTCAGACGTTGCCAGTACTTCTCATACACTGCTAAGGTCTCAGCGCCAACGTCGTTAATGAACTCCCCTTTCTTGATGTCTTCCACCGCTGGGAAAATCGTCGGGTTATTCTTAAGTTCGTCAGCGAGCAATGCGCGGCCTGCATTCGTTGCGGACGCATAGCCTAGGCTATTGACGATCTCAGCTTGCTGCTCAGCTTGGTACATAAAGTTAATGAACTTGTGTGCCAATGCTTTGTTTTGGCTGCCTGATGGAATAGTAAAGTTATCCATCCACAATACCGCGCCCTCTTCTGGCATCACAAACTTCAGCTCTGGCATTTCGACTTGGCCTTGGTAGGCATTACCATTCCACTGCATACCAACAGAGGCTTCACCGGAAACGTAAGGCATTTGTGGTGCATCAGAGTTATAAAGTAGGACGTTATCTCTCAAGGCTACTAACGATTCGTAGGCCTGCTTGATCTCGTCTTCGTTCTTTGTGTTGATGCTATGACCATTCAATTTCAGCGCCATACCAAATACGTCACGAATATCGTCGATCAGCATCACCTGTTGTGCGTATTTCGCATCCCAAAGCTGTGCCCATTTGGTGACAGGCTCGTCGACAAGGGATTCATTGTAGCTGATGCCCGTCACGCCCCAAATGTAAGGCAAAGAGTAACGATTGTCAGGATCATGAGCTTGGCCCAATAACCCTTCCATCGCGTCGCCCATATTTGGGACTTGCGCATGATCTATCTCAGCCAGTAGTCCTTCACGTCCCATTTTCTCGATAAAGTACGCCGAAGCGAATACCACATCGTAACCTGATCCTTTCACCAGTTTTAACTTGGTGTACATTGATTCATTATTTTCAAATGTTGAATAGTTAATCGTTACGCCTTCTTGTTTCTCGAACGCTTTTAATGACGCTTCTGGCAAGTAGCCACCCCAAGCGTAAACGTTCAAAACTTTATTATCTGCGTGAGAAGAAAGGCTGAGTAACAATGCGCTCAGACCCACTACTTTAGAAAACACTTTCATGGTATGCGATCCAACCTGTCCAGCAACGCGCTGGGATTCGGATGCATAATTATTTAATTGTTAATCAATTGAAAGGGAAATTAATTAATCGTTATGAACAATATTTGTTATCGCTTAGCGAGCGCAGATAACTGCTGGTCTAAAGAGAAAACGTGGTCAAAAACAGGCATAAAAAAACCTCCGATGCTTTCGCATCGAAGGTTTGTAATCATCACAAAAGTGATACGCGGTTAAGAATTACTTCTTAGCGTTGCGCTCTTTCACTTCAGCGATAACTTGCTCAGCAACGTTTGCTGGACATGGTGCGTAGTGAGCGAACTCCATAGAGAACTGACCACGACCAGAAGTGATAGTACGTAGGTGACCGATGTAGCCGAACATCTCAGATAGAGGAACGTCAGCTTTAATACGAACACCTGTTGCACCAGCTTGTTGATCTTTGATCATGCCACGACGACGGTTGAGGTCACCGATTACATCACCTACGTTGTCATCTGGAGAGAATACGTCAACGTGCATGATAGGCTCTAGAAGCTGAGCACCTGCTTTAGGCATAGACTGACGGAATGCACCTTTCGCTGCAATTTCGTAAGCGATTGCTGATGAGTCAACTGCGTGGAAGCCACCGTCGAATAGCTCAACTTCTACGTCTAGCGTAGGGAAGCCAGCTAGAACACCCGTTTCCATCATGCTCTCGAAGCCTTTCTCTACTGCAGGCCAGAATTCTTTAGGTACGTTACCACCAACAACTGTTGACTTGAACGTAAAGCCAGAGTTTGGCTCACCTGGTTTGATACGGTAGTCAATCTTACCGAACTGACCAGAACCACCAGACTGCTTCTTGTGCGTGTAGCTATCTTCAACTGCTTGAGTGATAGTCTCACGGTAAGCTACCTGCGGTGCACCGACTTCTAGCTCAACACCGTAAGTACGCTTAAGGATGTCTACCTTGATGTCTAGGTGAAGTTCACCCATACCTTTTAGGATAGTTTCGCCTGAATCTTCGTCAGTCTCTACTTGGAAAGATGGATCTTCTGCAACCATTTTACCGATCGCGATACCCATTTTCTCAGTTGAACCTTTGTCTTTTGGTGATACAGCAATCGAGATTACTGGCTCAGGGAAGATCATTGGCTCTAGAGTACATTCGTGCTTAGGATCACATAGAGTGTGACCTGTTTGAACGTTCTTCATACCAACAACAGCGATGATGTCACCCGCTTGCGCTTCAGTGATCTCGTTACGGTCATCAGCTTGCATTTCACACATACGGCCGATACGCTCAGTTTTACCTGTTGCCGCGTTAAGGATCGTATCACCTTTCTTCATCACACCTGAGTAGATACGGATGAAGGTTAGCGCGCCAAAACGGTCGTCCATGATCTTAAACGCTAGAGCACGTAGAGGCTCGTCTGCAGATACTGTTGCAACTTCACCAGTTGGCTCACCAGTTTCTGGATCAGTTAGAGGCTGAGGCTCCACTTCTGTTGGCGATGGTAGGTAATCTACCACTGCGTCTAGTACTAGCTGAACACCCTTGTTCTTAAATGCAGAACCACAGAATGTTGGGAAGAATGCTAGGTCACGTGTACCTTTACGGATACAACGCTTGATGTCTTCGATAGAAGGCTCTTCACCTTCCATGTACGCTTCCATTAGGTCGTCGTCTTGCTCAACAGCCGTTTCGATTAGCTCTTCACGGTACTGTTCAACGTCATCAACCATGTCAGCTGGAACGTCTAGGATTTCGTAGTTCTCAGGAAGACCAGAGTCATCCCATACGTACGCTTTACGAGATAGCAGATCAACCACACCAACGAAGTCATCTTCACGGCCGATTGGAAGAACCATCACTAGTGGGTTAGCCGCTAGAACGTTCTTAACTTGGTCAACAACGTTGAAGAAGTCTGCGCCCATACGGTCTAGTTTGTTTACGAAGATCAGACGAGATACTTCTGATTCGTTCGCGTAGCGCCAGTTCGTTTCTGACTGAGGCTCAACACCACCAGAACCACAGAAAACACCGATACCACCATCAAGAACTTTTAGTGAACGGTATACTTCAACTGTAAAGTCAACGTGTCCCGGAGTATCGATAACGTTTAGGCGGTGGCCATTCCACTCACAAGTTACCGCAGCAGACTGGATAGTAATACCGCGCTCAGCTTCCTGCTCCATGAAGTCAGTCGTAGACTCACCGTCATGTACTTCACCAGTTTTGTGGATTTTACCAGTAAGCTTAAGGATACGCTCAGTGGTGGTAGTTTTACCCGCATCAACGTGCGCGAAAATACCAATGTTTCTGTACTTTGATAAATCTGCCATTGTCTTACTCTGTTTATAAGGTATAAATTGCGCGCAGAGTATATCACAATCTGTCAAGACTGATACCCTCGTGTGCACTTGTGTTCAAAAAAACTTTTCTCATCAATCTTAGCAGGAATTTTCAGTCTTTCTTACTAATCTCAACCGGATTGATTCAATATCTCGCGATAAAAAATGCTGCTTGCCAAGGCAAACAGCATTGATCATTTTCTGCCCGAATAACAATTAACGTGGGCAGATTTCTGACTGAGGGAAGAAGAACTCGATCTCGCGCGCTGCCGACTCAGGACTGTCAGAACCGTGAACCGAGTTGTGACGCATACTCAGCGCATAGTCAGCACGAATCGTGCCGCAAGCGGCTTCTTCAGGGTTTGTTGTTCCCATCAGCTCACGGTAACGGGCAATCGCATTTTCCCCTTCTAGAACTTGAACCATAATCGGGCCTGAAGTCATAAACTCTTTCAATGCAGGAAAAAAAGGCTTCCCTTCGTGTTCAGCGTAAAAACCACTGGCCTGTTCTTGGGTTAAATGGACCATTTTCGCAGCAATGATACGAAGCCCCGCTTTTTCAATGCGATGGTAAATCTCACCAATCAGATTTCTCTCTACCGCATCGGGCTTGATAATGGAAAAGGTTCTTTCTAGAGCCATAAGTCATCCTTCAGTCATTAGTATAGTTATATGAAAATATAGGGTGTTGTGTAATCACAATAGAACATGGCCTTTCGGCCATGCCGCTATTCGCCAGCCTGCTCTTGCAATACACGCGCTAAGGTTCGTACGCCGACGCCTGTAGCGCCTGCGGCCCACTTGTCCGTTGGACCCTTGCGGTAAGTGGCCGCACAGTCAAAATGCAACCAACCTTTTTTGTAATCATCAACGAAGTAGGACAAGAACGCGGCTGCGGTACTCGCACCTGGTGCATAGTCGCCACTGCTGATGTTAGAAAGATCGGCAAAGTTAGACGGCAACATGCCACGGTGGAAGTCCGCCAATGGTAGCGGCCACAATCCCTCTTTCTCTGCTTTCGCAGAGGTCAGCGCTTGATGCGCTAGCTCATCGTCAAAACTAAACAGTGCATGGTAGTCATTACCAAGCGCATGTTTGGCTGCACCAGTGAGGGTCGCACAATCAATAATCAGCTCTGGCTGCTGCTCGCTCGCATAAATCAAACCATCCGCCAATACCAGACGGCCTTCAGCGTCCGTATTCATGATTTCAACGGTTTTACCGTTTTTGTAGGTAATGATGTCACCCAGTTTAAGTGCTCGGCCTGAAATCATGTTCTCTGCACAGCAAAGGATAAGCTTCACACGTTTGTTCAAGCCACGCATGATCGCGAGGGCGAGACCACCAGTGATCGTGCCAGCGCCACCCATATCTGACTTCATTGCCGTCATCATGTTCGAAGGTTTTAGACTGTAGCCGCCTGAGTCAAACGTGATGCCTTTACCTACAAGGCAAGCAAAGACGGGTGCATTCTCATCACCAGTCGGGTTGTAATCCAATTGTAGCATTGCGGATGTGCGCTCTGAGCCACGACCGACGGCATAGATACCCTGCCAATCTTCAGCGAGAAGGTCTTTGTCTTTAACAATACGTGCCGTCACTGTCCCTTCTGGTGCAACGGATTTGATGAACTCTGCCGCCATAGTGGCCAGCTGACGTGGCGCCACCTCTTCAGCGGGTTTATTGATGATATCTCGGGTGAACTCCGTCGCTTTGATGCGCGCATCGAGCTCAGCTTGATCCGCATCTGACAGAGCGCCCCAGGAAAGCTGGCTGGTTTTCTTCGGGGCACGGAAGCCTTGATGGAAAGCCCAAATGCTTTCTAGATCCCATCCTTCGCCCTCGAGTGAAGCTTCTCGAATACCTTGCGCTTCTAACTTGCGCGCAGCACGCTGAATCGCGCCTAAATCATGACTGTCGCTAAGGTGGATCGTTGCGCCATTCGCCACGAATGAAAGGATGGCTTTTTCACCCCATTGTGGTGCGGCGGCTTGTTGGCTTAAAAAAACAGACATCGTTGTAGACATGGTTTCTCCTTGTCTTATCTGAGCGCTGCCTACGCTCTTATTCTATGCTTTGACGGATGTTAGCATTTTGTAGGGTTAAAGTGTCAACTTGATAAAAAAACGGACCATAGGGTCCGTTTTTTTTAGTAAGTTTTGTTAACTCTGCAAGGTTTTCTCTCAACCCGCGTTAATCCATCTCATCCATCCAGCATAAGATGACGGCTTCGAGGATTTTTTCATTGGAGCGGTTGGGCTCATCATCGAAGTCATCGAGCTCTAAAATCCACTGATGAAGATCCGTAAAGCGCACAGTTTTAGGATCCGTATCTGGAAATTTGTCACACAGCTCGATGGCAATATCGCGTGAATCTGTCCATTTCATTGCTTACCTTCCTATTTCAACTCACATGGGGTACGGTGATTAATGATCTTCTGATGCGTGGTTCAATGTGTACTTTGGAATTTCCACAACCAAATCTTCATCCGCAACTCTCGCTTGACAGCCCAGGCGTGATTCTGGCTCCAAACCCCACGCTTTATCTAGCATGTCATCTTCCAGCTCATCGCTCTCTTCGAGCGAATCAAAGCCTTCACGGATCACAACGTGGCACGTCGTGCATGCACACGATTTTTCGCAAGCATGTTCAATTCCAATTCCGTTTTTTAATGCCACATCCAGTACTGTTTCGCCCGATTGAGCGTCTAGCACCGCCCCTTCAGGGCACAAATCTTCGTGAGGCAATACAATAATCTTAGGCATAACGTGTTTCTCTTATAGTTCGTCCACGGACTGACCAGACAGTGCCGCGCGAATCGATTTGTCCATACGACGAGAGGCGAAGTCTTGGCTCGCTTTGTCTGTTTCTTTGATACCTTGCTCAATCGCATCGGCATCATCACCATTACGTAGCGCTATCAATTGCTCGATAACGTGCAACAGTTGTTGGCGCTCTTGTTCTGAAAGTAGCTCGTCGCCATCCGCTTGCATGGCGGCGAGTAGACCTTCAATCACACGGTCAGCCTCTACACGCTGCTCTGCCAATGCGCGAGCCATCATGTCTTCTTTGGCGTGCGTCATGGAGTCACGTAGCATGTTCGCGACTTCATCGTCACTGAGACCGTATGACGGTTTCACTTGAATCTCAGACTGAACGCCCGTGCTCTTTTCCATCGCAGTCACTGAGAGCAAACCATCCGCATCGACTTGGTAGGTCACACGGACGTGCGCTGCACCAGCGGCCATCGGCGGAATGCCTTTTAGGGAGAAACGAGCTAATGAGCGACAATCGTCCACCATTTCACGTTCACCTTGCACAATGTGCACACTCATCGCTGTTTGACCATCTTTGAAAGTCGTAAATTCTTGCGCACGAGCAACAGGAATCGTCGTATTGCGTGGAATGATTTTTTCAACCAATCCTCCCATCGTCTCGATGCCGAGCGACAATGGAATCACATCCAGCAGCAACATTTCAGAGTCCGGTTTGTTGCCTGCCAGCACATCCGCTTGGATACCTGCGCCAATCGCCACCACTTCATCTGGGTTGATGCTGGTCAGCGGAGTGCGGTTAAAGAACTCACCGACCATTTCACGCACTAGCAACGTTCGTGTGGAACCGCCAACCATCACGACTTCTTGCACTTCATTGGCTTCAACCTGAGCATCTTTCAGTGCACGGCGACAAGACAGCAGTGTTTTTTTCACCAGCGGTTGAATCAATGTTTCGAATTCTGCGCGCGTCACCGTACCTTGCCAATTGAGCAGCGAGACATCAACGGCCTCTTGATCTGAAAAAGCAATTTTGGTTCGAGTGGCCACATTAAGGGCTACGCGGTAATCATGACTGGAAAGGCGCGTGGTTATCCCGGCTTTGTCGATCAGATAATCAGCGAGCAAGTGATCGAAATCATCGCCGCCCAACGCAGAATCACCGCCTGTCGCCAATACCTCAAAAACGCCTTTAGAGAGGCGGAGAATTGAGATATCAAAAGTGCCGCCACCAAGATCGTAAACCGCGATCACGCCTTCTTGCCCGGAGTCCAAACCATACGCAATCGCGGCGGCGGTTGGCTCATTGAGCAAACGTAGCACATGCAGACCAGCCAGTTTTGCCGCATCTTTTGTGCCCGCGCGCTGCGCATCATCAAAGTAGGCTGGCACAGTAATGACAACGCCAGCCAATTCGCCACCTAGGCTTTGTTCTGCGCGTTGACCCAGTGAGCGCAAAATATCTGCCGAAACTTCAATTGGGTTCTTGTTCCCCATTGCAGTGCGCAGTACTGGCAATCCATTGTCACTGGCTTGCATCTCATAAGGTAAGTTGGGGTAACGGGTTTGGATGTCGGATAAAGAGCGTCCAATCAAGCGTTTAACGGAAATAATGGTGTTTTCCGGATCCGCCTCAGCTTGAGCAGCAGCGTCATAGCCTACTTCGATTTTGTCACCCGAGTAGTTCACAATCGAAGGCAATAGGCTTCGACCTTGCTCATCTTTTAATGTCTTGGCTTGGCCGCTTTGTACCGAAGCCACCAGAGAGTTGGTTGTACCTAAATCAATACCCGCCGCGAGTTTGTGCTCATGGGGAGCAGAACTCTGGCCAGGCTCTGCAATTTGAAGTAATGCCATGATGGATCCTTGTTACTCACTAGCCGAGGAGGTTATCTTCGACTCGCTCAATTTCGTGTTTTAATTTCGCAATGAATTTGAGTTTTCTGACGCTGTCCGCTGCTTCTATCCAGCGTTGTTCATCCAGTTGCTGCTGCATACTCTCCAACTGCTGCTGATGCATGCGGCTGACTTTCGCATCGAAGTCAAACAGCGCCGTCTCCACATCGCCACTCTGGCTCATTTCTTCTAGCTCTTCACGCAGCTCCATTTGCTCCATGAGAAACATCGGATCCTGCATCGTCTGCTGCTCCGAGCGAATGTCCACCCCTTGCTGTTGCAGAATATACTCCGCCCGGCTGATGGGATTTTTTAGCACGTGGTAAGCGTCATTGATCTCAGAAGCTTTCTGTACCGCCATTAAACGATCACGCTCAGAACCACTGGCAAAGTTGTCTGGATGAAAACGCTTCTGGAGTTCACGGAACTGTGAAGAAAGAAGGCTACCATCCAGATTAAACTGACTTGGTAGCCCAAATAATTCAAAGTAATTCATTAAGAATTCTGTCCTTGGTCGTCAATCGGTAGGGACATGCCCTACCCATATCATCAATTAAACGTTAAAGCTCTCACCACAACCACACTCGCCTTTTGCGTTCGGGTTGTTGAACTCAAAACCTTCGTTGAGCCCTTCCTTAACATAATCAAGTTCGGTGCCATCTAGGTAAACGAGGCTTTTCTTGTCAATGATCACTTTGACACCAGAATGCTCAAATACTTCATCTTCTTCATTGAGATCATCGACAAACTCGAGCACATACGCCATACCAGAGCAACCTGTCGTTTTCACACCTAAGCGCAAGCCGATGCCTTTACCTCGGTTTTCTAAGAAGGTTCTTACGCGGCTTGCCGCTGTCTCTGTCATTGTGATGGCCATACTGCACCTTAGTTTTTTTATTTGACGATGATAATGGGAGAGCGAGCCTCCCATTGTAACTTATTGTTGGTGTTTTTTCTTATAGTCAGCAACGGCTGCTTTAATGGCGTCTTCCGCCAAAATAGAGCAGTGTACTTTTACCGGTGGAAGCTCGAGCTCCTCAGCAATTTCCGCGTTCTTAATCGCCGCGGCTTCATCGATGCTCTTACCTTTTACCCACTCGGTGACGAGAGAGCTAGACGCAATCGCGCTACCACAACCGTAAGTCTTAAATTTCGCGTCTTCAATAATGCCCTCTGGGGTCACTTTGATTTGCAGTTTCATTACGTCACCACACGCTGGTGCGCCAACCATGCCGCTACCAACCGATGGATCTTCTTTATCAAACGAACCAACGTTACGTGGGTTTTCGTAGTGATCAATTACTTTTTCGCTGTATGCCATGATATTTACCTCGAATCCTCTATCTCATTCCCTGGGGAAACCTATCTATTAGTGGTGCGCCCACTCAACAGTGCTTAGGTCGACCCCTTCCTTGTACATATCCCATAGAGGAGACATGTCACGTAGCTTGTTTACCGCTACGCGAATTTGTTCAATTGCGTAATCAATTTCTTCTTCAGTGGTGAAACGACCAAATGAGAAGCGAATTGAGCTGTGTGCCAGTTCATCATCTAAACCGAGAGCGCGCAGTACATAAGATGGCTCAAGGCTGGCAGAGGTACACGCACTGCCTGAAGACACCGCAAGATCTTTCAGCGACATAAGCAAAGATTCACCTTCTACAAACGCGAAACTGATGTTTAGATTTTGTGGTACACGTTGCTCTAAGTCACCATTAATGGTCACGGCTTCTAAGTCTTTCACACCATTGAGTAGACGCTCACGCAATGCCAAAGCATGGTCGTGATCTTTCTGCATCTCTTCCTTTGCGATACGGAAGGCTTCGCCCATACCGACAATCTGATGTGTTGCCAGTGTGCCAGAACGGAATCCGCGTTCATGACCACCACCGTGCATTTGCGCTTCTAGACGAATACGGGGCTTACGACGGACGTACAAGGCGCCAATGCCTTTAGGACCGTACGCTTTGTGCGCTGAAAGAGAAATCAGATCAACTTTCATCTCTTGAACATCGATAGGCACTTTGCCCGCAGACTGCGCTGCGTCGACGTGGAAAACAATCTTGCGCTCACGACACAACTCACCAATAGAGGCGATATCTTGAATCACACCGATTTCGTTGTTCACATGCATGATAGATACAAGAACCGTGTCGTCACGCATCGCCGCTTCAAGCTTCTTCATATCGATGATGCCGTTTGATTCTGGCTCTAGGTATGTCACCTCAAAGCCTTCACGCTCTAATTGACGGCAAGGATCAAGAACTGCTTTGTGCTCGGTTTTGCAGGTAATGATATGTTTACCTTTCTTCTCATAGAAGTGTGCAGCACCTTTGATAGCGAGGTTGTCAGATTCAGTCGCGCCTGACGTAAAGACGATTTCACGAGGATCGGCATTGAGCAAATCTGCAATGTTTTCACGGGCTGTGTCTACCGCCTCTTCAGCCTGCCAACCGTAACGGTGTGAACGTGATGCAGGGTTGCCAAACGTACCGTCCATTGTCATGTACTGAACCATTTTTTCAGCAACACGTGGATCAACTGGGCAAGTCGCTGAATAATCTAAATAAATCGGCAGTTTCATTCTCTACTCCAATGTAACAGGCAGACCGCTTAAGAGCGGACGTTGACACCGATGGGTGCGGTGCTTGTATTTTTGTTGGTAAACCCATGATTGACAGCAAGATCGATATCTTGACGGTCTGAAATTTCTAATACTTCATTGTCATTCATCAACTCACCGAGTGTGATGTTGTTGAGGAAATCACTAATTCGAGAACTCAGGTCACGCCATAGCGTATGAGTTAGGCAGCGAGTACCACCTTGGCAGTCACCTTTACCATTGCATTTCGTCGCATCGACCGACTCATCGACCGCTGCGATAACAGTACCAATAGCAATAGTATTCGCTTCTGCACCAAGACGGTAACCACCACCAGGGCCACGTACACTCGCCACTAGGCCAGCTTTACGTAGCTTAGAAAACAGTTGCTCTAAGTAAGACAAGGAGATGCCTTGACGCTCAGAAATGTCCGCAAGCGGCACTGGATTTTGTTGTGAGTGCAGAGCCACATCTAACATGGCTGTCACTGCGTATCTTCCTTTAGATGTAAGTCTCATATAACACCATATCCACATCGTTTATGTGGTAGGAAGTTTTTCATACTTGACCAAAATGGTCAAGTATTTAATTGACTAATTTACTCAGGTATTCATCCCTAAGATTTTTGTGGTTTACCCTTTGAAAAGCTGCTTCTCGATAGCGCTCAACATACCACGCAAAATATTGAGCTCTTGGGCCTCAGGCCTCGCTCGATTGAACAAACGGCGCACCTTGTTCATCACTTTACCGGGCTGCTGCTGATTTATAAACTGGGTCTCGGTTGCGACTTTTTCAAGGTGCTCAAAGAACATTTCCAACTCTTTATGCTTGGGGTATTCCACCTCAGATGGGGCATATTGCGCTTGCTCGGCATCGAGATAAGCCACTCGGACTTCGTAGCTGAGGGTTTGCACTGCCATAGCGAGATTGAGAGAGCTGTACTCCGGGTTCGCAGGTATGCACACGTGATAGTGACACGTTTGCAACTCCTCGTTAGTTAGCCCAGTTCGTTCTCGCCCAAAGACGAGCGCTACAGGAGCCTGCTGCCCTTCAACGACAAATTTTTTGCCGCACTCTCTAGGTGTCAACATCGGCCATTCAAGGGTTCTGGAGCGGGCACTCGAACCTACCACTAGCACACACTCTTTTACTGCCTCTTCTAAGGTGCTGACCACTTCGGCGTTCAACGCAATGTCCGATGCCCCCGACGCCAACGCAATCGCTTGTTCATCAACTTCACATTGAGGATCGACCAACACCATGTTGGATAAGCCCATGACTTTCATCGCACGCGCTGCAGAACCAATATTGCCCGAATGTGAGGTGCCAACTAAGACAACCTTAACGTTATTTAACATCAAACCGTACCAAGATAAAAACCGCTGCGAGATATTAACATATACCTGAGTAAAATGGTCAGACCCTTAAGAGCATAAAAATTAACAGTTCAAAAAATAACCACTTCCATTTGTCGAGCAATCTGATATACTCCCGCCCGTTTTTCTGTTCTTTAACATCCGTTGGGAAATTAGTATGCATCCAATGCTTAATATCGCTATTCGTGCTGCACGAAAAGCTGGCAACCATATTGCTAAATCTTTAGAAAATGCTGAGAAGATCGAATCAACTCAGAAAGGCACGAACGACTTTGTCACTAACGTCGACAAAGAAGCAGAAGCTATCATTATCGATACCATCAAGGCTTCATACCCAGAGCACTGCATTGTTGCAGAAGAAAATGGGGTTATTGAAGGTAAAGATAAAGACGTACAATGGATCATCGACCCACTGGATGGCACCACAAACTTTGTGAAAGGTTTGCCTCATTTCTGCGTTTCTATCGCTGTTCGTTTTAAAGGTAAAGCGGAAGTAGCGTGTGTTTACGATCCTATGCTTAATGAACTGTTTACAGCGCAACGTGGCGCAGGTGCACAGCTCAACAATGCGCGCATCCGAGTGAAACAGCTAAAAGATCTACAAGGCACTGTGCTTGCAACGGGTTTCCCATTCAAGCAGAAACAGCACTCTGAATCTTACCTAAAAATTCTTTCAGCGCTCTTTGTTGACTGTTCAGACTTCCGTCGCACTGGCTCAGCTGCGTTGGACCTATGCTACATGGCTGCCGGCCGCGTAGACGGTTACTTCGAGCTAGGACTGAAACCTTGGGACATCGCTGCAGGTGAACTGATTGCTCGTGAAGCTGGCGCAATCGTGACAGACTTTGCAGGCGGCACGGAGTACATGAAGTCAGGCAACGTTGTGGCATCAAGCGCACGTGGCGTGAAAGGTATGCTTAAGCACATCCGTGAAAATGGTAACGAAGCTATCCTGAAGTAACCGAAGCTTCACCCTATTTCTAGCCCACTCCCGAGTGGGCTTTTTTGTATCTAACGATAGATATCCCCTTCGGCATGCTGGTTAAAGGCAATATCGCTAATATCGCTTTTAGCAAGCTTTGCTTTCCGGTCGCTAGTTATCGATATTTCGTGACGTGTTGGCTAATGAAAAGTTCGAAAACGAGAGCCCCTAATAGAGATACTAGAGAGACGGGGCTGGTGCTCTATAGGCTCGAGCACCCGATACGCGACGATTTGGAATAGGGGTAATCCGCTGCTCTGAGCATTGGTTGACAGCCACAACCACGGGGTTTTATAGATACCAAAAGGCTCTAGCCTTGAATATGGCAGGGATGGAGAGATAAGAGTGGGCAGGCATTCCAGCTCCCAACACGCGCTGTTTTTGGTAACTAGGGGAGTCCGCTGCTCTATCAATTGAACACTTCAATATCAAAAAGTAAAAAGGCTCTAGTCTTTCGACTAGAGCCTTAGATATGGCAGGGGTGGAGAGATTCGAACTCCCAACACGCGGATTTGGAATCCGCTGCTCTGCCAATTGGAGCTACACCCCTAAAATAGGTTCAAATTGTTCGTGGAAGAGAGATTCGAACTCCCAACACGCGCCTTCTCGAGGACTTTGGGGAATCCGCTGCTCTGCCAATTGGAGCTGTACCCCTATCTTCGTGTTTATCGAGACGACTCTCATATAAGTGGCGGAGTGGACGGGACTCGAACCCGCGACCCCCGGCGTGACAGGCCGGTATTCTAACCAACTGAACTACCACTCCGCAGTGGTATCACTCGCCTAAGCAAGTGTCCATAATTTGAAGCCTGGCGATGTCCTACTCTCACATGGGGAAGCCCCACACTACCATCGGCGCTAATTCGTTTCACTTCTGAGTTCGGCATGGAATCAGGTGGGTCCAAATCGCTATGGTCGCCAAGCAAATTCTGTTTAAGTTTCTAGAAGCTAGTGCCTAGTTCCTAGAACTTAATAATTCGGAAAGCTGTCGTTTATCGTTTCTAGCTACTAGGAACTAGAAACTCGTCTCTTTTTATACACATTCAATGTTCTTTCATTGAGTCCATCAAAACCCTTTGGGTGTTGTATGGTTAAGCCTCACGGGCAATTAGTACAGGTTAGCTCAACGCCTCACAGCGCTTACACACCCTGCCTATCAACGTTCTAGTCTCGAACAACCCTTAAGGATACTTAAAGTATCAGGGAAGACTCATCTCAGGGCTCGCTTCCCGCTTAGATGCTTTCAGCGGTTATCGATTCCGAACTTAGCTACCGGGCAATGCGATTGGCATCACAACCCGAACACCAGAGGTTCGTCCACTCCGGTCCTCTCGTACTAGGAGCAGCCCCCTTCAATCTTCCAACGCCCACGGCAGATAGGGACCGAACTGTCTCACGACGTTCTAAACCCAGCTCGCGTACCACTTTAAATGGCGAACAGCCATACCCTTGGGACCGACTTCAGCCCCAGGATGTGATGAGCCGACATCGAGGTGCCAAACACCGCCGTCGATATGAACTCTTGGGCGGTATCAGCCTGTTATCCCCGGAGTACCTTTTATCCGTTGAGCGATGGCCCTTCCATTCAGAACCACCGGATCACTATGACCTGCTTTCGCACCTGCTCGAATTGTCATTCTCGCAGTCAAGCGGGCTTATGCCATTGCACTAACCTCACGATGTCCAACCGTGATTAGCCCACCTTCGTGCTCCTCCGTTACTCTTTGGGAGGAGACCGCCCCAGTCAAACTACCCACCAGGCACTGTCCTCACCCCGGATAACGGGGCTAAGTTAGAACATCAAACATACAAGGGTGGTATTTCAAGGTCGGCTCCACAGATACTGGCGTACCTGCTTCAAAGCCTCCCACCTATCCTACACATGTAGGCTCAATGTTCAGTGCCAAGCTGTAGTAAAGGTTCACGGGGTCTTTCCGTCTAGCCGCGGGTACACTGCATCTTCACAGCGATTTCAATTTCACTGAGTCTCGGGTGGAGACAGCGTGGCCATCATTACGCCATTCGTGCAGGTCGGAACTTACCCGACAAGGAATTTCGCTACCTTAGGACCGTTATAGTTACGGCCGCCGTTTACCGGGGCTTCGATCAAGAGCTTCGACCGAAGTCTAACCCCATCAATTAACCTTCCGGCACCGGGCAGGCGTCACACCGTATACGTCATCTTACGATTTTGCACAGTGCTGTGTTTTTAATAAACAGTTGCAGCCA